>CALAEB010000038.1 GCA_937890875.1 uncultured Anaerolineaceae bacterium
GGTCATTCTGGATCAGGGCCACAAAAAAGAAATGCGCCGCTCCCGGGCTGCCGGATTGAACATTATTCCGACCACAACCGGCGCCGCCAAAGCGGTTGCACTCGTTATTCCTGAATTAAAAGGAAAATTTGACGGTTATTCCCTGCGTGTTCCGACCCCGACCGTTTCGATTGTCGATTTCGTCTGCACGCTCAAAAAAGAGACCACCAAAGAAGAAGTCAACGAAATCTTCCATAAGGCAGCCGAAGGCAAACTGAAGGGTATTCTGGGCGTCACCGATGGCACCTATGCCGATCCGCTTGTTTCATCCGATTTCAAGGGCGATCCCCGCTCTTCCATCGTCGATGCGCCGCAGACTACAGTCATGGGCGGCAAATTCCTGAAGGTCGTCACCTGGTACGATAACGAGTGGGGTTATTCCAACCGCACTTGCGACCTTGTACTGTTAGTCTCCAAGAGTTTATAAGGTGTTCTTTCAGGAATGAACGGAACAGGTTATTCCTGAAAACATAGCAGCGTTCAGAATGATCGGCACTGGTTTATCAACCGGTCCGGTCATTTTTTTTAGCTCGGGTTTTGAGTAAGTTAAAAAGATGGAATTTAAAAAGGAGCGAAAATGTTTAATAAGAAAACAATTCGGGATATTGATGTAAAAGGGAAGAAAGTCCTCGTTCGGGTTGACTTTAACGTCCCTCTGAATGACGGCGCCGTAGGAGATGACACACGAATTCGCGGCGCTTTACCGACAATCAACTATTTGCTGGAACAGGGTGCGGCGGTTATTCTTTGTTCGCACCTCGGGCGGCCAAAAGGAAAAGCGGATCCGAAATATTCGCTGAAGCCTGTTGCCGAATATCTGCAAAAACTGGTGCCCAACAAAGTGTACTTTGCCAGCGACTGCATCAACGAGCCTGCTGAAAAAGGCGTTGAAGCGCTGAAACCGGGCGAAATTCTTGTCCTTGAGAATACGCGCTATTACGATGCCGAAGAGAAAAACGATATGGCTTTTGCGGAAAAACTCGCCAATTTAGCCGACCTTTACGTAAATGACGCTTTCGGGACAGCGCACCGCGCCCATGCGTCAACCGAAGGGGTAACGCACTACAAATCCGGCGTCGCCGGTTTCCTGCTCGAAAAAGAGATCCAATATCTTTCCGGCGCGGTTGAAGATCCGAAACGCCCATTTGTCGCAATTTTAGGCGGCGCAAAAATTTCGGACAAAATCGGCGTGATCAAAAACCTGCTGAACAAAGCGGATAAAGTTTTGATCGGCGGCGGAATGGCAAACACTTTCTTTAAGGCGCAGGGCGTGGAAATGGCGGACTCACTGGTCCAGGATGAAGCGTTGGAAACCGCAAAAGAAATTCTGGCAGCCGCGTCCGATAAGCTGGTATTACCAGTAGACGTAGTGATCGCCGACAAATTTGAAAACGATGCCGCCACAAAAGAAATCCCCGTCGAAGACGTCCCGGCAGGCTGGCGAATTCTGGACATCGGCCCCAAAACAATTGAAGCTTACAGCAAATTGGTTGCAGGCGCCGGAACCGTTGTCTGGAACGGTCCGATGGGTGTTTTTGAATTACCCAACTTTGCCAAAGGGACCTTCGGGGTTGCCAAAGCAGTCGCTGACAGTAACGCCATCTCCATCATCGGCGGCGGTGACTCGGTTGCGGCCATTCAGGAATCCGGTCTGGCCGATAAAGTCACCCATATTTCGACCGGCGGCGGAGCATCGCTGGAGATGCTGGAAGGAATCGTTCTGCCCGGTGTTGCTGCGTTGGAAGACAAATAGAATCGCGTAAATACCAGAAACGTCTTGTAAATCAACAATACAAAAGGGCCGCCAGATGGCGGTCCTTAGACAGTATGTATTCAGAAATATGGCGTAGCGTAAAAGCTACGCCATATTTCCGTTACTAGCCAAAAGGCGGTTTTGAAAAATCAAAACCGCCTTTTGGCTATGTTATTTTATTTTGCACATAACGATTCAGCCGTATCAACAACGGTTTCCGTCATTTTCGTTGGGGCCGACAAGAGTCATTTATGATTTTCAATATCGGAAATCGTACCCGGCTCCATCATTTTTTCCGTAGAACGAAGGCAATAAAATTTAAATATTTCCCACCACCAGCCCTCATCGCCTTACGGTCATTTACCGCGATTTCATTTTCCTGCCTTATCCAATCTGCCCAAAGCTCCTCATTATTTCCCTTCATCTCGTAAATGGAAATGACTTCAGCATCCCGGCTATTATTCAATATTTCCGTCCAATAGGGAATATCATGCAGATAGGCAAGCTGTTCTGGTGTCCATGAAAGGAGCAATTCTTTCGGAAGATTATCGTGGCAGTCCTTTTTCATACCGGGAACACAGATGTAAAGATAACCGCCTCCTTTGACGAAAGGTAACAGCTTTGTGTCCAAGTATTCTGGGTCGCGTCCCCAAAAGTTATAGGAATCAGTGCTAACCACCGCGTCGAAAAAGTCTTTCTCAAAGGGAAAGGCGGTAGCGTCAGCCTTAACAGGTATTACCTGTTCATGCGTAAGTCCCATTTCATCAAAGAATTTGCGGTTCGCCTGCGGGTCACTCCACAAATCCGCGGCATAAACGGTGAAGCCATAATCTTTTACGAGCATAACGCTTGTAAGTCCCTGTCCACTCCCGAGATCGCAGACAAGACCTCCTGCGGGAATTTTATGATTTAACAGCATTTCTTCCTGCAATTTGAAAGGGTTAGGCCCCATGATTTTTGACAGTAATTCGGGGGTGTTGTACTTTTGACTTTTAGTGTATTCCATTGTGATTGATCCTTATTTTTATTTGCTTTATTGCATTTACATAGTTAAATATACTCCGCCCCTTTTCTAAAAGCTCCCTACCAGACAATTCAGAAACAAAAAAGCGACATGGATTAGAAACGCCATATCGCCTTTTATAGCTCATTTATTAGTCTTCATCATGGACAATATCTTATAGATCGTCTTGAGAGATAAATAATATTTGTTCGCCAGTTCCTCAACAGGAACGCCGCGGTTATATTCTTTGAAAATAGCAGCGTTTCGCTCGGCATAGAGTTGTCTGCTATTTTTGAGTTCTCCCCACGCTCTTTTATTCTCGACTTTCCGAGGGATATAAAGATATTCTCCGTCTATATGTTGCTGTATTGCCGCAATCAAATCGTCCGGCAATACAAAGATTGCATTTTTATAGCCCATTGTGCGCCTCCTATAGAATTGAAAGATAGGATTACGCAAGGACTATCCTCATATTTGAATTATGCGACAGCCCTTGCTACGCACAATACCGACGCCAAGATATTTTTGGTAATAAGACAATGCTCCTTTCGTATTTATTTACTGTTCTTGTCTGTAGTATACTTCTTTGCTCGTTTCATTTCATCCTTGCCGCCGAACATCCTGATAATTTTCTCATTTTCAACCGATGGCGGCGCTGGAAAACAAATAAAACCGAGTATAGCTGACACGAAAACGAATTTCTGAAATCGACAGGAAGTTAAAAAGCCACTGGTTTAGCCGGTGGCTTTTTTTTTAGCAAGCGAAATCTCTACCCCTGAAAAGCTTCTTGAAGCAGTTTGATTTCCGCGGCATATCCGGGAATTTCATTCGGTGTCTCCAGGTTGAACGGAAGATGCTTCAAAGCCGGGTGATTGATGATCCGGACGATCGCTTCGGTTCCAATCGTACCTTCACCGATTTTCTCATGACGGTCCTTCCTGCTGTCAAAAGGCATTTTACTGTCATTCAGGTGGAAAGCCTTCAAACGGTCAAGCCCGACAATTTGATCAAACTGTGTCAAAACACCATCCAGATCGTTCACAATATCATAACCGGCCGAATACAAGTGGCAGGAGTCCATACAAACCCCGAGCTTTTCTGTCAATTCGACACGGGAAATAATGTCCCGGATTTCCTCAAAGTGGCTCCCGACTTCGCTGCCTTTTCCAGACATGGTCTCCAACAGGACGGTCGTCGACAAATCCGGCGTAAGTGTCTTATTCAACGCGTCGGCGATCAGATCGATAGCCATTTCGATGCCCTGCCCGACATGACTGCCGGGATGAAAATTGTAAAGGGCGCCAGGCAACCTTTCCATAATATTCAGATCATCCGCCATCACCATCAAAGCAAACTCCCGAACATGCGGATCAGCCGAACAGGCATTCAGCGTATATGGCGCATGCGCCACAATCGGGGCGAATTCATTTTCTTTCAGGAGTTCATTCAGCCCCTCAATGTCACCGGGAACAATTTCTTTTGATTTTCCGCCGCGCGGGTTTCTGGTGAAAAACTGAAACGTATTCGCATGAATGCTCAACGCTTCCTGCCCCATGTGAAGGTACCCACCGGCAACAGACAAGTGACAGCCAATGTTCAACCTCGACATTTATTCAGCCTCTTTGCCATCTGCCGGCGGTGTTGCCTGATCTTCATAAGTGATCTGATCCCGCTTAAACTCTCTCTTTCCGACATCCGGTATGCTCACCAATACGGCCCCACGCAATGGAAACAACTCGACGACTTTCCCTTCACCCTGCGGCGTAACCACCCGTTTATTTTTCTTCGGAAGAAGTTTCCGGCACTCGACATAATAATCATTCTCATAAACGAGACAGCAGCGCAACCGGCCGCACATTCCGGTGATCTCTGTCGGCGTCAATGAAATACCCTGTTCTTTCGCCATCCGGATCGAGATACTGCTGAATTCGGTCAAATACCGGGAACAGCAGCGGCAGGCTAACCCGCACGCGCCCATGCCGCCGATCAATTTCGCCACGTCGCGCGGCCCAAGCTGGCGGATATCAACCACAGGCACTGAAAAAGCTTTCTGAATGTCATATTTCAGCGTCTTCAAATCCACTTTATCTTCAATGCTGCAGGAATAAGTAACCGTGAGTCTGGATCCATCAAAACCGTATTCCGCATCCAAAATCCGGATCTCTTTCAATCCCAGTTCTTTAACCCGCTGCTTCGCGAACTGGATAACTTCCGTCTTTTTTGAATTAAGCGTTTCGCGGACAATCAGTTCCCGCGGCGTCGCAAGCCCCTCAATCGATTTTAGCGGTTCCCCCTCTGCCTCGAAATCATGCAGGACCTGAACAACCTCACCAATTTGTCTCCCCTTGCTTGTTTCCACAATCACATAGTCTTTCAGATCAATCGTCCGAAAGTCCGCTGCGTCAAAATGATAAATTTTACTGCCTCTTGAAAATCGGATTCCGACTACAAGCTCATAAGTCTGCGCCATAATTATTCGTCTTTCTAGACGTGTGCTCTTCCGATCTGCTAAATGCCGATAATCAGCCCTAAAATCAGGCAGGCCGAAATGACTAACCCCATCGGAATTGTGCTGTTAATTGCCACACCCGGATCTGTCTGAAAAGTAGGGATCGATAAGGGGGCCGGTTGTGTAAAAGTGGCCAGCCGGGAGGGTTCTACCGTAATAATAAATTGAGCGGCTAATGTCGGGTCAATTGTGTTTGTGGTCCGCGGTGTAGGCGTGTTCGGGATCGTTACAATCGGCAGATCCCCAAGATAATCAACATAAGAAGCATAAACCCAGGCGTAACCGCCAGGACCACCGGAATATTCAATCAGCAGCCAGTTTCCGCCTTCGGTCTTACCTTTTGCGACCGCCTGCTGATTAATAACCATCGTACCTACTTTATCATACTCCGTACCCGGGCCGGCGCGCAGATTGATCTGCGGATTAGCCGGATCGTTCTTCACCGTAACAACAACGCCTCGATCCGTCCCGGTCACCGTCGGAATACTGTCAAAGAAACAAAGAAGAGGACAAAAATAAAAAACGCAGAAAGCGGTTTTCTTTCTTCCCATCCTATACGGATACACTTCATTATTTCCATCAACGCTCCTTAACCGGCCATTCGTATTCCTAATAACAAACTATAATTCTACTATAAAAAAATTTTGATTTTCTGCTCCATTAATTCAAAATTCAATCACAAGGAACACTTTTTTTGTTATCTTATTTCGAATCACTGTTTCCGCTCCGAAAAAACCAAGGAGGGAGAACATTCCATTC
>CALAEB010000039.1 GCA_937890875.1 uncultured Anaerolineaceae bacterium
GGTGCGGATGCTGGGGTCGGGCGGACATGAATTCGCGATCGGGATGGTTAATTATTCCTCTGCAGATCTGGAAAAAATTTCCGGGCTGAAAGCGAATGAAATTGAAGCGGTTTTAGGATACACTTATGCGGATGAAGTGATCCATCATGATTTTATGATCGTTGGGTAGGTGTCTTATGTTGAATATAACGCAAATGGGAATCAATGCGAAGGAGGCCGCTTACCGGCTGTCCGTTGTTTCGGCGGAACGGAAAAATGCTTTCCTGTTCAAATTAGCAGAATTGCTGGAAAAACAGATCCCCGCGGTTCTGGAAGCGAATACGGCGGACGTTGCGGACGCGCGGGAATCACTTTCTCCGGCGATGGTTGACCGGTTGACATTGACGGAATCCCGCATCCTCGGCATCGTTCAGGATGTGCGGAACGTGGCCAATCTGCCGGATCCCGTCGGCGAGGTGTTTGAGGAGTTTGACAACGCTGACGGTCTGCATGTGTACAAAAAACGGGTGCCGATTGGCGTGATCGCGGTGATTTATGAATCCCGCCCGAATGTTACGATTGATTCGGCCTGCCTGATGGTTAAATCCGGTAATGCGGCCATCCTGCGCGGGGGAAAAGAGGCGATCCGTACCAACCGGGCGCTGTTATCGCCGGTTTATGAGGCTTTGGAGGCGGCGGCGTTGCCGAAGCACGCGATTCAATTTGTGGATTCGCCGGACCGGGCGCTGATGAACGAACTGCTGCAGCTGGACGAGTCGATTGACCTGCTGATTCCGCGCGGCGGCGCCGGATTGCATGAATTCTGCCGGAGGAACAGCCGTATTCCCGTCATCACCGGCGGGATCGGGGTTTGCCATCTGTTTGTCGACCGGTCAGCGCTCCCGGAAAAATCGGTTCAGGTCATTCGGAACGCGAAAGTCCAGCGGCCGACAGTCTGTAACGCACTGGAAACGCTGCTGGTCCACCAGGCGGTTGCGGAAACCTTCATTCCCCAGGTCTGCGCGGCGCTCGCGGCGGATGGGGTGCGCTTCAAAGCGGACGAACAGGCGCTGACCATCTTATCCGCGGCGGATCTGCCCGGCGTGAATTTTGAGGCGGCTGGGGAAGGCGATTTTGATGTGGAGTGGCTTTCCTTGGTTCTGGGGATCCGGGTGGTGGATGGTCTTACGGATGCGGTCGCGCATATCCGGCGGCACGGAACGCTGCATTCGGACGGTATTCTGACCGAAGACGCGGAGAATGCAAAAGCGTTTGTGGCGTCCGTGAATTCAGCCTGCGTTTATGTGAACGCCAGCACCCGTTTTACCGACGGTGCGCAGCTTGGGTTGGGCGCTGAAATCGCCGTTTCGACCCAGCCGCTGCATGCGCGCGGACCAATGGCGCTGCGCGAACTGACCACTTATCAATGGGTGATTCAGGGCGATTATCATTCACGGAAATAAAATATCCTGTTGGGTGTATTTTTGCAGGCCGTATAAATTTGAGGCGTATTTGAAAAATACGCCTCAAATTTATAAAATCAGCATGGCGTCCCCGAACGAAAAAAAGCGGTATTCCAGATCGATCGCCTGCCGATAGAGCCATCTTGTCCTGGGAGTAACGAGCCA
>CALAEB010000040.1 GCA_937890875.1 uncultured Anaerolineaceae bacterium
CGTGAGTTCGTCGCAGCCGCAAGCGGATTGGCAATCGGGATAATTACAATCGAGCCGGACAATTTTTCAGTATCGACTTGCAGATAAAAATCCCGGATCGTTTTCGCACAATTCATCGCGTCGCCGTGCAAGGCGTTGGTTATCAGCAGCGAGGGTCCCGGACGAGCGCCATTCACTACATGGACCGGAATATTAATACTGTTTCCGTCGGGCAATTCACCCAAAGTCACTTTTCCATATACTTTTTCACTTGGCTTGGCTTCAACATTCAGAAATTTCACAATACTCATATTTGCTCCAATAATTCAAATGAATCCTGCTTTAAAATCAAAATATTTATTTCTACGTAATCGATTCTTTGTATTAAATAAACCGTCTGATTTCTCCGTTTCCAAAGGAACAGAGAAAAAAGTAAACAAAAAGGATATCAATGAAAAAATATAGCTATGCTATTAAGCTCTATCTACGTCAAACAGGATGTATGCCGGAGAAAAAAAGCCCTAATGAAAAGTAACTTGATTTAGTTGGACAATAAATTTGTCTTCTGTTACAGCGAAAGTGACAAAAAAACGTTTCACCAATACTACCATCAAAAAGATCTTTTTTCTCGTTAATATAAAAGTTCTGTTACGTCGTTAACACCTCGAGAATCAATGATCCGGAGACTTTCATCCCTGGCATAGGCTACGAATGAAATTATTTCAAAAGCACAATGCGATTAAAAAATCAACATTTATACTGGCTGGCAATCTACCTGAAAACATATATAATAAGTAAGATAATTAACATCGATTCAATAAAGTACCAGACAAAACGATCAGAATACGAAGCCCTGCAATACAGGAGGAATAAATTGGAAACTTTTTTCCTCGAAATGACTGACATCTGCAAAAGCTTTTCCCATGTTTCAGTTTTGCAAAACGTTTCACTGAATATACGGCAAGGAGAAGTCCACGCGCTCGTCGGTGAGAACGGAGCCGGAAAATCCACACTGATGAAGATCCTGATGGGACTCTATGCCGCGGATCAGGGGGAGATACGGATTCAGGGGACGCCGGTGCAAATCCATTCACCGCAGGATGCGCTGCGCAACGGGATCGCAATGATCCATCAGGAATTGCATCCGGTCCCGGACCTTTCGGTTGCTGAGAACTTGTTCATGGGGCGTGAAATCCGGAAAACCCGCTTCGGCGGACTAAGCGTCGTGGACCAAAAAGCGCAGGTTGCGCAGGCAAAAGCGATCTTTGACAGTATGGGCATTCGGATCGATCCGAACGCACTGATCCGAAACCTGAGCGTTGCACAGGTCCAGCTTGTTGAGATCGTCAAGGCATTGTCGCTTTCAGCCCGCATCATTATTATGGATGAACCGACTTCGGCCCTGACGGAAAAAGAAACCCTTACGCTGTTTGAACAAATCGAAAAATTACGCGGAAACGGCGTGACGATCATTTACATTTCCCATAAACTGGACGAAGTTTTTGCCATATCCGACCGCATTACCGTCTTGCGGGACGGTGAACTGATCGGAACGTTCAGCACGCCTGAAATTACACGTGACCGCTTAATTCAGATGATGGTCGGACGGGAAATAAAGACTATTTACCCCAAAGTTGAAGCTGTAAAAGGAGGGCCTGCGCTGCGCATTAACGCGTTTTCCCGTGGGAAACATTTTCAGAACATATCCTTTGAATTACACTACGGCGAAATATTGGGAATCAGCGGATTGGTGGGTGCCGGACGCAGCGAACTTGTTGAATGCATTTTCGGGATAACCCGTCCGACGGCCGGAGAAGTGCTGATTAATGAAAAGCCGGTGAAAATCAAAAGCCCGCAGCAGGCAATCGCGCACAGAATCGCGCTGATCACCGAAGACCGAAAACTGACCGGGCTGAATCTGAGCGAAACATTAGCGTCAAACATTTCAGTAGTGATTCTGGACCGCATTTCCCATTTCAGTGTCATCGACCAAAGGAAGGAAACCGCGGCCGTCGGCACATACATAAAAAAATTGAACATTAAAGCGGCCTCGCCCAAAGCGAAAGTATCGACGCTCAGCGGCGGGAACCAACAGAAAGTCGTTTTATCAAAATGGCTGCTAAGCGAGCCGGACATCGTAATCCTGGATGAACCGACCCGCGGGATCGATGTCGGAGCAAAGCGCGATATTTACCTGTTGATGGGCGAACTGGCAAAAGCCGGCAAAGCAGTATTGATGATTTCATCCGAAATTCCGGAACTGATGGGCCTGGCAGACCGGATTATCGTTATGGCGGACGGCCGGCTGACAGGTGAAATTCAAAGAAAAGATTTTTCACAGGAATTAATCATGAGATATGCTTCAAATCTCAGCGAAAATCAGGAAAAAATAGCACCGCGATAAATCAGGAAGGATACAAACAGGAATGATTTCAACCAAAGCAAAGAAAGTAAACCTTGACGGATTCCGGGAACTGGGAATTTTCATCGCGTTTCTGATTATTGTCGGCTTATTGGCCCTGTTCAGCCCGCCGGGGTTCCGTTCGCCCCGCAACATGCTGAATATCGTTAAACAGGCTTCAATTAATGGCATCCTGGCGACAGGTATGATGTATGTCATCATCACGGGAGGAATCGACCTTTCAGTCGGTTCGATTGCGGCGCTCAGCGGCGTGGTCGCCGCCCATTTTGCGCATCCGGATGAGTATCCGCTGATCATCCCGATCCTTCTGCCGGTAATGATCGGAACCGCAATCGGGTTATTGAACGGGATCGGCGTGACCTATGGCAGCATCCCGCCGTTCATCGTGACACTTGGTTCAATGACAATCGTCCGCGGCCTGGCATTGATCGTCAGCAATGGGCAGCCGGTCTTTAATGTTTCCAAACCGTTTGAAAGCATTGCCGGCGCTTTTGTTTTTGAAACAATTCCAGTACTGGTCATTTATTACATTATTGTCACCCTGATCTTTGGCTTTATTCTTTCCCGAACTGTTTTCGGGCGGCATGTATATATGGTGGGCGGCAACGAAATCGCCGCCAAAGTCTCCGGAATTGATACATTTAAAGTAAAAATTGCGGTATATGCGATCTCCGGCTTTCTTGCCGGTATCGCGGGAGTTCTGCTGACGTCACGAACTGTTTCGGGAAATCCGACAGCCGCGCAGAGTTATGAAATGGACGCAATTACAGCGGTGATCATCGGCGGCGTATCGATGTCCGGCGGTTCGGGCAAGTGGTACGGCACC
>CALAEB010000041.1 GCA_937890875.1 uncultured Anaerolineaceae bacterium
TGCTCTTTCCGAAAAAAGGAAAACTTGTGGTAAAATAACTCTTTGTCGGATCAAAGCAGTGCAGGTCCGTTTCACAGAAGATTCTTATTGTCCGGTTTTTGTTTGCGAACTGTAAACAGATTGCGGAGAATCAAGGGAGCCGGATTGATCTTGAGAAAAGAAAGGAATTGATGAAAATGGCAAAATGTGAAGCTTGCGGAAAAACAACGGTGTTCGGTCACAGCAGAAGCTTTTCACAGCGTGCGACAAATCGGGCGTTTTATCCCAATTTGCAGAAAGTCACTATTGTTGAAAACGGACGTCCGGTTCAAAAAACAATGTGCGCAAAATGCATTCGCACGATGGCGAAAACCAAATAGCTGCGCTATGAATTTATAACTAAAAACTTCTCACAATTGGCTGAGAAGTTTTTTTTATTTGCGTTGTTGTTGATTGCCGTTATGCCACTTGGCGCTGCCGAAGAAGGCGCTTTTGCGCCGGGCTGGGGATCCCTGCCCGTTTTATCCATTCCCCGTATTGGCAGCCGGCGTGGCATTTCCGCGCAGCGCCCGGATCCCGGCGGCATACCCGTCCGGGTGACCGAAAATCGCGGTCCCCGCAACAAACACATTCGCGCCGGCATCGGCGCATAACCCGGCCGTTTCCCCGTTGATCCCGCCGTCTACCTGGATGTTCAGGTTTAAATTCCTTTCGTCGCTCCATTGCCGGATCTGCCGGATTTTGGCCAGCGTTTCGGGAATAAATTTCTGCCCGCCGAAACCGGGATTGACTGTCATCACCAGCACCATATCGATCATCGGCAGAATCGGCTCGACCATCACAGCCGGGGTGCCGGGGTTGATGGCAACGGCAGGACGGACGCCGAGCCTGCGGATCTCCATCAGCGTGAAATGAATGTTCGGGTTGTTCTCACAATGGATGGTCAGGATATTCGCGCCCGCTTTGGCGAAGGCATGGATGTGTTTTTCAGGCTGGACGATCATCAGGTGAACATCTAGCGGGATGGTTACGGTTGACTTCATCGCTTCGACGAAGGGGATGCCGACGGTAATATTGGGGACGAAAACGCCGTCCATGACGTCGACATGGAGCCAGTCAGTGCCTGCTTCGGCCACTGCTTTGGCTTCTTTCCCGGATTGGGAGAAGTCTGAAGCCAGCATGGATGCGGAAACGATCCTTTTTTCTTTGCTCATGTTTTTTTTCTTCCAGTTTCTAATAATTTCTTCGCTCATTGTAAACGATTTTCCGTCTTATTCAGTTCTCCGGCGGCAATTTCAGGGATTCAAAGCTATATTGGGTATACCCAATATAGATCGATCTGCCGTGTCTCTGTATTACTCATACGAATGGAAAAAATCCTTGCGAATAAGCGGGCTGACTGTTGTTCTGTAGAACAACAAAGAACTCCTTTGGAAAATTTTATCCTTTTAGCGTCCCGGCCAAGATTCGAATTGCTGTGGCAATTTCCGGCGTTGAAACATTGCGGGACCGCTTTCGGACACCCGAGACAAAAGTTCAACGGAAACATTCGAGCCGGCTGATTTTTTCGAACAGCTGTCCGGCATCCGCGAAACGCTCCGCCGGTTTTTTCCGGATCGCCCGCAGAATGATCGCTTCCAGTGCCGGGTCACCCTCCGGGTTATGAGCCCGCGGCGCGGTGGGCTCGCAGTCGGAATGCATCCGGTGAAGCGTCTCCGGGTCTTCGCCGGAAAAAGGAAGTTTTCCGCTAAACACCTGGTAGAGAATGATCCCCAGACTGTAAACATCCGAAGACATTCGTGGGATGCTGCCACCGGAAATCTCCGGCGCTGTGTACAACGGCGACCCCCACAGGTTTTCAGCGGCTGTTTCGGGAACTCCTTCCGGCCCCGCCTCGATGGCTTCGCCGAAGTCGATCAGCTTGAGCATACCGTCTGCGGTGAGCAGGAAGTTCAGCGGCTTGAGATCATTATGGATGATTCTGGCCTGGTGAACCGCTGCGACGCTTTCACAAACGCCAAGGCAGATTTTTTTATTAAGCGGATCCTGGAGCGAAGATCGATTTTTCAGAAACCGCCAGAGTGTTTGTCCCGCAACGTATTCCAATACCATCCATGGCTGTCCCTCGGTTTCGAGATAGTCCAGCACCTGGACAACGCTGGGGTGACGCACCCGCGATTGCAGGCGGGCTTCCTGCCTGAATTGTTCCCGGCGCGATGGTTCACCGCAGAAATCCGCTTTTAATGCCTTTAAGATCACCTGCCGCTGCGAAATGCGGTCCCGCGCCTGATAAATATGGGATACGCCGCCGGATTCTAGATAATGAATATCGCTGAAACTTTTTTCAAGAACCGTTCGGCTGCTCATGCTTTATAATTATAGTTGAGGTCCGGGTATTCGAAATAAATGGTTCCCGGTATTTTGAAATATGAAAAAAGTATTCTGTAGTTCTCCTGTTTTCTATTCCGTGAAAAAAACAGGAGAACTGCAGAATTTCCTTCTTGATTCGCAAGGAATACACATATTTCGAATGTCCGGATAGATCCCTTTCGAATAAGCGGAAAGCGCCTCTTTCGAATCTTGAATTCCTGATTGAGGTCTGAATGTCTGAAAAATCAAATCATTCTGTGGTCAACTGGAAAACATGCCTTCTTTCCCTGATAATTGGATTGATTCTGTTTGCCGGCCTTGTTCTGATCGTCGGAACCGCCGGCCTGAACGAATTCCCGACACAGGAAAACCTGACGGTACAGCTGACCATCATTCCGGCGCCGACGGTGACACCGGTGAGTATCGTGGCGGAAACAGATAAACCCAGCCTGGAAATACGTTATGTATCTCCGGAAGGATTTACGATCGGGGCCTTTGTGCAGGTCGCGAATACACAGGGCGCGGGACTGAAATTCCGGTCTGAGTCCGGGACAGGCAGTGATGTGACTTTTATCGGAATGGACGGTGACCTTTTCAAAATTATCGACGGTCCGGATGACAAAAGCGGATACTCTTGGTGGAAGCTGCAAGGGGGTGAGGACGGACAATTAATCGGCTGGGCGGCTGCGGATTATTTATCCTTAACCGCCCCGGCTGCGGACCAGATGAATTGAAAATGGATGGATATGAAAAAAAAGTCGGGAAATATTGCATTATTTTCAGCAAACGCGCATTCGGTTGGAAAAGTACGTCATTCCAATGAGGATGCACTTTTTTCGCTGGAGTCGGAAATGGTCCGTTTGAATCAGAAAGAGACTTTCGGCTTATATATTGTTGCGGATGGGATGGGCGGACATGTCAGCGGTGATCAGGCTTCGGCCAGTGCGGTGAACGCTTTTATCCGGTTTTTTTTTGAGTCTGTTGTTCCCGGTCTGGTTTCGGGCGGGATCGCGGCAGCGGCGGTTCCGGACCTGCTGAAAGCGGGCGTTCATGCCGCCAATCAGGCGGTGATTGAAAAAGTGAGCGGCGGCGGTACAACATTTACCACTGTGATGATCTGGGATACCCGGCTTTATCTGGCGCATGTGGGTGATTCCAGAGTATATCTTTTTAAAAAGAACGGATCTTGCAAACGGTTGACCGAGGACCATTCTTTTGTACAGATGTTGGTCAGGATGGGAGAAATTACGGAGGCGGAAGCGCTGACCCATCCGCGGCGGAGTGTGCTTTTGCGCAGCCTAGGTTTTGACGCCGAGGTTGATGTGGATGTCGCCGAGACTTCGTTTATGCCGGGAGATACCGTCCTGTTATGCTGTGATGGGTTGTGGTCTGTGGTTCCGGAAGCGGAAATCACTGAACGGATTTCCGGCGGAACGGATTTGCATCTGACGGCGGCGGAGTTGGTTGCTGCGGCAAATGATTTGGGAGGTCCGGATAATATCAGCTGCATTCTCGTGCGGTCGAAGGATCAGCAGCTCGAACTTTGAAAAAGGCAGCTGTGATTTGAGATGAGGAAAAGCTTCCGGAATAAAAAGACAGCCGTGGCGTACCCTTTTATATTTCGAATAGCTGTGACCAAGGCTTCAGATGAATTGGAGGATGGATAATGGATGATACAAATAAAAGATATTTAATTCTTGTCGTGGACGATGAAGAACGAATCGTGCGGATGATCCGGTTGAATCTGGAGCATGATGGTTTTTCTGTGATTGAAGCGAATACCGGTATGGAAGCCATTAACGCGATTCGCGAAAAAATCCCCAATCTGGTCATTCTGGATATCATG
>CALAEB010000042.1 GCA_937890875.1 uncultured Anaerolineaceae bacterium
GGGAAGCTGGCTGTTTTTATATCCATCATTTACAAAGAGACATTCCCGCCGTTAATGGGATCAGCTTTGAAGTAAAAGCTGGGCAATTTCTTGGAATTGTCGGCAGAAGCGGCAGCGGCAAATCCACCATCCCGAAGAGCATCTACCGGACCTATCTGCCGCAATCCGGCCATATCTGGTACGAATCCGCTGAATTTGGCAGGATTGACCTGGGCCGATGCGCAAAAAATGATCACGCTGCGGAAAAATGAGATCGGCTATATTTCGCAGTTTCTGCACATCATGCCGAGACGCACTGCGCTTGAACTGGTGGAAAAGGCACTGTGGGAAATGGGGTATATTACGTATATCGTTGTCGGTGCAGTGATCCTGCTGGAAATGGGCGCGACCAAAATGAAATAAAGGCTCCGGTTAAACAAGCCTCCAACCTGCCGTAAAAAATCTTTGCGACAGGTTTGGACGATTCAAACCGGGCTGTTTCTATTGTCACTTTTTTAAATTTTATTCTCAGGCCACATATGAAAATTGCGACAGGAATGATTGTTTTGGATCGTATTCCTGCCGATTGTGGCTGTTTCAACCGAGCAATTGCCGGTCACAGATTAAGCCTGCGTTTCTTTACTGCGTATAAAACCGCTCATACAGGTTGGCAAATTCGTAAACCTGTTTAATATAAGTCCGGGTCTCCTCGAACGGAATCACTTCCAGGAACAGATCCGGATCGTCCTCTTCCAATTGTTCGATCCAGCCGGCGGCATTGCCCGGTCCGGCATTGTAAGATGCCAGCATGTAATATGGATTCTGATCGAAATAATTGAATTGTTTGTTCAGGTAATATCCGGAAAAATTGATGGCGACGACCGCGCGCAGCAGATCTGCGTCCGAGTAGTCCGGAGGCCAGTGAAGCAGTTTTGAAATCTCTTGGCCGGTCGCGGGCATGATCTGCATCAACCCCTGTGCGCCGGCGGAAGACGAAATCCAGGGGTCATACATGCTCTCCTGCCGCATCAAGCCGTACAAGAGAAACGGATGGATATCATAACTGCCGGAAACCGAATCCACGATTTCCGGGAACCAAAGGCCGTACCGGATATGGTTAAAATAATTCGGCGCGGTGAAAGTGCGGACGTCCTCGATCAGACCGGCGAGCGTCAGGATCTGCCGGCTGGTGAACACTGCCGGCCGCCATGCGCCAAGCTGGATAAGCCGTTTCAGCAGCCGGTATGAAGTCAGCGCGTCATCCGCGAATGTCAAACGGACATTGTCAAACAGGTTGATCGCTTCCTGGTAATATCCGAGATTCCATAATTCATTCGCTTGATTGTAGTTATCGTTCAGCAGCAAGGTATCCGGATTGGTCAGATTTGTTTCCGAAGCGAGATTGAACGTGAGCAGTACCCACTGATCGGCGACCCGTTCCTCCTGCTCCAGGTTGATATCGAAGCTATAATCCGCTGAAAAAGAAAACGGCGTTTGACCGGTTAAAATTTCCGAAGCTCTTTCCGAATAATAATTGGAAGGCGCGTCTTTGGCAGCCAGGCTGAAATAACGTTTCGCGGCTTCATTCTCGCCTTTTTTCTGGTAAACTTTCGCAATCCAGAAATGTGCCCGGGCCAGATTCTCCGGTTCACTGCTGATCAGCAGCAGCCGATTTAACGTTGCCAGTGCGGCATCATAATTTTTTGTCCGGTAACGGCAGATTCCGGCCAGGAAAAGCGCAAGATTGCTATTTTCATAAAGCGGGTATTCATCCACCAGTCGTTCCCATTGTGCCGCTGCGGCCGTCAGGTGATTCCCGCGCTCCAGGATCCGGCCTGCTTCGTACAGAAAACTTGCCGCATCCGGTTGGTCCGGGTGTTTTTTGACATAGCTCAGCAGCGTTGCCGCGGCCTGTTCCGGCTTCTTATATTGTGTGGATTGGATATACGCTTTTTCATCCCAGGCGGAGACATAGAACCGATTATCCGGATAGTCATCAATAATCCGCTGGAATGAAACCACAGCGGCGTCATATGCTGCCATGTACATCTGACAGATTCCGATGTAATAATATGCCGTCCCGTCGTGACCGGGCTCATTGTTAATATACCGCGCAAACGCTTCGGCAGCCAGCGCGTATTGCTCTCTGTAGTAATTGATTAAACCGCGCTGGAATTCGCTGACGGTTTGGTTATTCTCCAAAAGCTGGACCAGCGACAGATAACTTTCATAATAACGCGGGTAATTGTTAACGGCCTCTTGAAAACGGGCGTAAGCCTGATCTTCGGATCCGAGTTTGAGGTAAGCTTCACCCATCCGGTATACTGCGCGCGCTTTTTGCTGTTCTCCGGCGGACGAATCAAGGATTCCGATCCAGCGCTGGATGGCGTTCGTGTAGTCTTCGGCGGCGTCATATGCGTCCGCCAGTTTCATCTGCAGCGAAACATTGGTTATGATCTCCGAATCGGAAATGAGGGACCTCAGCTGCTTCAGTGTAGCGGCCAAGCGCATAAAGCGCGTCTCCCTGCCGTTCTTCCAGCGACGCGAGCAGCGTTGTCTCAGGACGGATTTCGGAATATCGCTGCAAAGCGTTGATTTCCTCATCATGGTTTCCTGATGCCTGATAGCAATCCGCTGCCAAAAACCAGAGCGAAGCCTGATTGTCGTCATTGGTGATTTGAAGGAGGCCTTCAGTAATGATCGTGATACATTGATCATAGTTTTTGCGTAAAAACTGAATTCTGGCTTTGCCATGAATTGCTGCCGCCAGGAATGGTTCCGGCGGATTTTCTTCAATGGTTCGCTCATATTCCTGGCCCGCGCGGTCGAAATCACCGGTTAACATGAAAGATTCGGCGGTGTCGATCCGATAATCCGGGCGGGGCGTCGGCAGCGGCGTGGGTGTGGCGGTTGGCAGCGCTGTCGCCGTGGCTGTGGGTGGAATTGGTGTACTGGTTGAAAAGAAACCTTTGATCAGTTCATTCCGCTCAGTGTCGCATCCGCTGATCAGAATGCTGAAGGAAAATACGAGCAGGATCAGTCCGATTTTTGTTTTCATAACAGATTTATACTCAGGAATGGGTGTTTTCGTCAACCGGCAATTCGGAATTTGAGGAATCTTTTCGGCTCAGTAAGGAAAATTTATGATGCGTATGCTTTTGCTTGAAGTATAAAATGGAGAACTGAAAACTTTTTTTTTATTCGGAAACGACCTTTTATATTCGTATGATTAATAAAGAGGACACGGCAGATTGGCTCATATTCGGTATAACCAATGCCGTTTCAAAACGGGATTGCATGTCCAAAAAAAGCAAAGCCCGAACAGTTTCGAATTCCTGACGCACAGCAGCCAATGGATTAAAAAAACATTCTCATTGTCATGTCTTTTACTCATTTGAAAAAGATCCCTATGTTTTAGATTCCTATCTGTGCCGACTGTAGATCGGAAAACCGGATCTCCAATGCTATAATAACAAAATGAGCGCGGCCGGCAAAAAAAACTTTCAGCCAAAAAATGTTCTCATGGGAACACTCTTTCTGCTCATTCCGGTTTTGTTCCTCCTCTTTTTTTTCTTTCTTCCACTGCGATCAATTTTCGAAACCGCGTACCGTTTTTTTGACGCTGAAATCTCACTGAAATGGTCGAAAGTCGGGAATGTTTTCTGGTTCACTTTCTGGCAGGCGGCTGTTTCAATGGTGCTTACGCTGGCTTGCGGTTTTCCGGCTGCCTGGATTTTCTCAAGGTTTCGTTTCCCCGGCAAAACGATCCTTCGCGGGATTTTTTCGATTCCATTTATTTTACCTACTGTTGTGACCGCCGCCGCCTTTAATGCGCTGCTTGGCCCGCGCGGTTGGATCAATATGCTCTGGACGATGGCAACGGGGGATCCTGCGCCGGCCGTGAAATTAATCAATACCATCTGGATCATTCTGCTGGCGCATATTTTTTATAACTTTTCCGTTGTCATCCGAATTGTCGGGAACGCCTGGATTCAGATCGATACCCGGCTGGAGAGCGCGGCCAAAACTCTGGGCGCGTCCCCGTGGCGGACATTTTGGGAAGTTACTTTTCCGCAGCTGAAGCCGGCGATTCTTTCTGCCGGACTTCTGATTTTTTTGTTTGATTTTACCAGTTACGGAGTGATCATTCTTTTGGGCGGCCCGAAATTCCGCACAATCGAAGTCGAAATTTATCAGCGGGCGCTTCAGATGTTAAATCTTCCTTCCGCCGGGTTTCTTTCCCTGCTGCAAATTCTGGTCACGCTCGCGGTTACGCTGGTTGACCGACGTCTGTCCAAAACTGCCAGGACGAATCTCGCGCCCCGGGTCTCAGGAGAAAATACCCGTCCGCCTGCCAACTTTCGTGAGAAGACCCTCGTCCTGACCATTATTCTTTAGCTGCTTATTTTTGT
>CALAEB010000043.1 GCA_937890875.1 uncultured Anaerolineaceae bacterium
GGGTCGGCAGAAACCGCTTTCACACCTTTGGCGGAACTGCCCGGATATCTGCTGAACACACTGCGCACCTGGCTGCGGATTTTCAGCTTCATCCCGTCCGAATTCCATTGGTCGCTCCCGTCGCTCCCGCAGATAGCCGGCGCGGCCGCGGCAATTATCCTGCTGCTGGTGTCGGTTGGCTGCATCTTCCGCTTTTTCCGAACGGATCTGATCACGCAGACGCTGCTGATCGCCTTCGTATTCTGCGCAGGCAGTTTTACACTGACGACCGTCACGCATGGTGAACAGGCCGTACGCTACCTGAGTCCGGCATTCTTTTTTGGAATGATCCTGTTCACACGTCAATTGATGCAATGGCCGCCGGAAAATTTGAAAATTCGGGCGGTCATGCTCCTGCCGTTCGTCCTGTTTTCACTGGGCAGCATCGAAACGGACTACCTGTCCACACCGGTGAACAACCGGGGATATATTGAAATCAGTGAAGCGCTGCGGGAACGCGGCCTGAAAAACGGTTACGGAACCTATTGGGAGACGCACGCGCTGAGTTATTATTCGGACAGCCAGCTGCTCGTCGCTCCGGTTGGAACCGCGGAAGGCCGGATTGTTCCTTCCGCATCAGCTTCCAAAACCGACTGGTACGAAACCGGGTTCAACGCGGAATTTTTACTGGTAAGCCAGAATAAAACCTACGGACTGAATGAACAAAACATCCTGAGAACCTTCGGCCCGTATACAGAACATCTGACCCTGCACGAGACAGATATCTATATTTATGATAAAAATATTTCCGTCATGCTGTCCGTCACGGAGTAGAAAACCAAACTTATGCAAGAAAAACCACACGCACAAAAAACGGGATTTCTGCCGAAATTCCTGTTTACGCTGATCAGCGGCCTGATCCTCAGCATCCTTTTCTTTTTCGGACTGATCATCTGGTATTCAAACAGTTATCGCGAGCGGATTTTTGCCGGCGTGACCGTGTCCGGCATTCCGGTCGGCGGCCTGACCAAAGAGGCTGCCGGGCAGAAACTACGGACACAGTTAATGTATCCGACCCAGGCGGCGTTCGCGTTCACGTATGGCACCGACATCTGGCACGCGATCCCGGAGGAATTGGGAATGCAGATCCAGTTTGACGCCACCGTCGAAAAAGCCTGGATGGTTGGACGAAACGGACATCCGGTTCAAAATCTGCGGACGCAGCTGGCGGCACTGCTTTATCAATATAATCTGGAACCCGTGTTAATGTTCGACGAGCGGGTCGCTTTTAATTTCATATCGTCGTTAGCCAGCTACATCGATGAACCGATGGAGCAGCCTGAAATCACGCTGCATGGATCGGAAGTGGTGATCCAGCCGGCGAAAAGCGGCCGGGCGGTGGATACCATCACCGCTATGACCCAGCTGCAAATTCTGGGAAGAAACCTGCAGACGGCGACCATTGAACTGCCGGTGAAAATTCTGGAATCGAATGCCGCCGACTTGGAGGCGCAGAAAGTCCTCATCCAATCGCTGTTATCCCGGGATTTTCAGCTGTACGCGATAATCGACGGAGAACAGCAGACGGTGGACACCATCGCTTCCGACATGCTCGCGGGCTGGATCGATTTTGACACCATGACGGAAGGAAATGCCGTCTCGATCCGCATGCAGCCGAAACGCAATCCGTTTTATAACCGCTTAGTGGAGATCGGTGTCAGCCTGTTTCAAAAACCGCAAAACGCCCGTTTTGTGTTTAATGACACAACCCGCATCATGGAACCGATTTCCGAAGCGGTGGTCGGGCGGAAAATCGATATCGAGACCTCCCTGGTAAACATCTCGGAAGCGATCCGGAGCGGACAAAACCAGGCGGAGGTTGCGCTGACCATCACGAATCCGGAAATCACCGCTAGTGCGGACGGCAGTGCACTGGGGATCACAGAACTCGTCGAATCCCAGACCACCTATTTTTACGGCTCGGATCCCGCCCGGGTCCAGAACATAAGCGCCGGCGCAGCCAGCTTTCACGGCGTTCTGGTCGCGCCGGGAGAAGTCTTCTCGATGGCGGATTACATCGGCGATATTGATATCGACAACGGATATGCCGAAGCCGCGGTCATTTTCGGGAATGAAACCATCCAGGGGGTCGGCGGCGGGATCTGCCAGGTGTCGACAACGCTTTTCCGCGCCGCATTCTTTTACGGCCTGCCAATTGTCGAACGGCATGCGCATGCTTACCGCGTTTTCTATTATGAGCGGACTGCGAACGGGACCATCGATCCCACGCTCTCCGGATTGGACGCTTCGGTCTACATCCCGCTTTTGGATTTCAAGTTCAGGAATGACACTCCATATTGGATTTTGATGGAAACTTATGTCAACCCGCAAGCGTCTACAATCCAGTGGAAATTTTACAGCACTGATGTGAACCGCTATGTGGATTGGAAAACTACCGGTCCGACCAACGCCACCGAGCCCAATTCTCCGGTTTACCGGGTCAATAACGCATTGCAGACCGGAACGATTAATCAGGTGGATTATGAAGTGGACGGGGCGGATGTGACCGTCAACCGGGTCGTGTATCAGGATGGTTTGGTGCATCTCCAAGATGTGTTCGAGACCAATTACCGCCCCTGGCAGGCGATTTACGAGTACGGACCGGGAACGACGGGAATGCCACCGGAAGAGACGAAATAAACACAGTATCCCGACCCAATTTTCGGGAAACAGCAGGAATTCGGAATACGCGGGCTCTTTTCGAAATTATAAAGAAGAAAACTACCAAAAATCTTTTGATATTTCGAAATTCCGATGTAAGCAGATGTTCATTTCGAACTGCGGATGCCGTATGGTAAAATTCCAGCAGGAGTCCTGTTCGCAGGGAGTGATCATCAAAAACGGAATGAATGGAGATTTCCGGCGGCTCAAAATCCGGGAACCGGCCCTGAACAGGACATGGCTTTTTTTCGAAGCACAAATTTCCGGAAAATTTCGGGACAAGGACGTCCCCGGAGGAATCATGGTACAAGAAAAATTATTGGAAATTCTGCGCTGTCCCGCCTGCGTTAAAAACGGAAACGGCAACCTGACAGTGTACAAAGACTCCTGGCTGATCTGCGAAGATTGCCGGCGGAAATATCCTGTCGTTGCGGATATCCCGGTGATGCTGATCGACGAAGGATCGAAATGGATTGATACATCTCCGGAAGATCTGAAAATTCCGCCAGAAATTTAATTACACAGAAAATGGATTCGTTATGGAACAACAACAATTTCCGCAAAACCCTCATGGCCAAAACCCGTCGCAAAGCAGAGGCGTGCCGCAAAACCGGCCGCAGGTTCCGCCGCAAATGACCGGTAGGCAGCCTGTCCCGCCTGTACAAAATCCGAAAGGAACGGACGGGAAAAAGCCCAATAAAAACAAAAAGTTCATTATATTGGGAATTTTCGCCGCGATCGGATTGATCCTCGGCGGAATTGTCTTTTCCCAGGTCAACAAATATGCCAAAGCGATGACCATCATTGATCTGCCCGGCGCGCCTGTGCTGGACAACTCCGGGAAAGTCAGTCTGGACACCACAGACACAGAAAATGAAGACACGCTCGCCGATATCGATCTGTCTCAGGTCACAACACTGAAAGGCGAAGCCTGGGACGGAAGTTCCCGGGTGACTTGCCTGGCAATGGGGCTGGACCTGCGCGACTGGGAAGCCGGTGAAGAGTTTTCCCGAACCGACTCGATGATGCTGCTGACATATGATCCGATCACCGGAATGGCCGGAATGCTTTCCATTCCCCGCGATCTTTGGGTGGCAATTCCCAACCATGGCTACGGACGGATCAACACGGCCTATTTTCTGGGTGAAGCGGAAAAGCTCCCCGGCGGCGGCCCGCAGCTGGCAATGGAAACCGTCGAATTACTGCTCGGAATTGACATTCAGTATTATGCAGTCATCAATTTTGACGGATTTGTCAATTTCATCGATTCGATCGACAAGCTGGCCATCCATGTCAAAGAACAGATCACGGTCGACCCGATCGGCCCCGGAAACACCGTCACCCTGTACCCCGGCGTTCAGGACCTGGACGGGAAAACAGCGCTGGCTTACGCCCGGCACCGTTATTCCGAAGGCGGAGATTTTGAACGCGCCCAACGGCAGCAGGATGTGATTTATGCGCTGTACGAGCAATTAATCTGGCAGCTGCCCTCCATGCTCGTCAACAAGACCGACCAGCTTTACGCAAGTCTGGCGGAAACATTAAACACCAATCTTACTTTTTCCGACATCATGAAACTTGCCTGGACGGCGGTGGATCTGGAGCCGTGGGAAATTGTCCGCAGCGTCATTGCCCCGCCCTATCAGGTTGAATATGGGACCACTTCGGATGGAACACAGCAGATTTTGATCCCGATTCCGGATAAAATCCGCGAAGCCCGGGACGTCATCTTCAGCACCAGTGTCGCTGCGTCGCCGGTGACTGTCAGCGAAGATAAAGCCGCTTTGATCGCTTCCGAAGGAGCCAGAGTAACACTCCTGAACGGTTCCTCGAACGCAGAGATCCTGGATCGGACCATAACTTATCTGCAGTCGTTCGGGATTACGATTGCCAGCACAGGCCAGGGGTCAAATTCCTATACCAATTCGATCGAAATCAACAACGGAAAGCCCTTCACCGCACAATTCCTGAAAGATTTGATGGGAATTCCGACCAATGCGATAACAATGAACTATACCCCGAACAGCGGTTCGGATATAACGCTGACGATCACCGATGCCTGGGTAAACAGCAACCCGATGTGAAACAAAAATCCGGGCTGAGGGCGAGTGCTCTTGTCTCTTTTGGCTGAATTTCAGAATTCAGGCCTTTGACAAAAGAACGCAAATCGCTTGCAACGAGCATGATCAGTTCCTGTGAAGATAATAAAAAACTTCCGGCAATTTACGAACCGGAAGTTTTCTTATTATAATTAGCAGCAGCTAATCGAATGACGGAGATCTGTTTTGTTTAAACAGAGATCCACCAATAAATTTCTCCGAATTTCGAACTGCCGATTGTGAAAAAGCGGTGGAATTTGCACCGCATCAGTGAATATGCAACAAAAAATTGGATGGATAAAATGATAAAACCTGTAGTTTTCGTCGTTATGGACGGCGTCGGCATCAGTAAAAACGAACTGGGCGACGCTGTTAAAAAAGCTAACACCCCTACATTAGACTGGTTACTCGCGAATTATCCCCACACCCAGATCAAAGCCCATGGAACCGCAGTCGGTTTGCCAACCGATGATGATATGGGCAACAGTGAAGTGGGTCACAATGCGCTGGGATGCGGCCAAATTTATTCCCAGGGCGCAAAATTGGTCAACGAGAGCATTGAAAACGGGAGTTTGTATCAATCCGCAACCTGGAAAAAAATGATTTCCAACGTTGTTGATCACAAATCCACCCTTCATTTCATCGGACTGCTTTCGGACGGCAATGTGCATTCTCACATCAACCATCTGAAAGCCATGATCGGCGAAGCCAAAAAAGAGGGCGTCGGCCGGGTCCGCATTCATGTTCTGCTGGACGGCCGCGATGTTCCCGCCACGTCCGCGCTGCAATATATAGACGACATTGAAGCGTTCATGGCTTCGTTGAATGACGCTGCATTTGACGCCCGCATTGCATCCGGCGGCGGCAGGATGAAGGTCACGATGGATCGTTATCAGGCTGATTGGGGTGGGATACGCACGTGCTGGGACTCGGACGGCAGTTCCCGAACGCCACTGAAGCGATTGAAGCCTATCGGAAAGAATTTGAAGTCATCGATCAGGACCTGCCCGCGTTTGTAATCGCGGAAAACGGAAAACCGGTCGGGACCATTGAGGACAACGACAGCGTCATCTTTTTCAATTTCCGCGGCGACCGCGCCATCGAACTGAGCATGGCTTTTGATGATGCCAATTTTAACAAATTTGACCGCGTGCGGGTGCCTGCCGTACTGTATGCGGGAATGCTGCAATACGACGGCGACCTGCTGATCCCCACGAATTTCCTGGTCGACCCGCCGCATATCCAGCATACGCTCACCGAGCTGCTGGTGAAACATGGGATCAAACAGTATGCGGTTTCCGAAACGCAAAAATACGGTCACGTGACCTATTTCTGGAACGGCAACCGAAGTGGAAAAACCAGCGAAGAACTGGAAGTGTTTTACGAAGTTCCTTCCGACAAAGTGTCCTTCGACCAGCGCCCCTGGATGAAATCCGCGGAAGTCACTGATAAAGTGATCGAAGCAATCGAATCCGAAGAATATGGTTTTATCCGCTGCAACTACCCCAATGGGGACATGGTCGGACATACCGGTAATTTTGACGCCACCGTCATCGGCGTGGAATCGGTCGATCTTGGAATTGCCCGCATTGTGAAACTGATGGAAAAACATGACTTCACACTGATTGTCACAGCCGATCACGGCAATGCGGATGATATGATTGAAAAGACAAAATCCGGTAAACTCCAGCCAAAGACAGCCCATTCGCTGAACCCGGTCCCGTTTATCATTTGCGACAAAGACACAAATTATCAGATCAAGGATGGAAAATTCG
>CALAEB010000044.1 GCA_937890875.1 uncultured Anaerolineaceae bacterium
AGCGGGCTTTCTCCAGCAGCTGTGCGGCATTGAGCGTCGCCATCTGGATCGCGGTCACCGGCGGAACGCCGTTTCGGATGGCCGTCCGCACAGCGCGATCCATCTGTCCTTCCCTTGCGATGGTGGCCGCATTAACATCGTCGGTGCAGATGACCATAAAACGGGTATCCAGCCCAGGATTTTCGGTATAGGCTTTGATGGTGTTCGGCAAATCAAGCCAGGCGGACCCATACCGCAGCTGGCTGTAAAAACCCAATTCTGAACGTTTCAGGACGGCCTCCGCCGTGGTCACCTCGTGACAGCAGTTGATGCCGGTTGCTGCAAACGCGTTTAATCCTTGATCCAATTCCAGGCTGGAGTAATGCCCGGTCAGGATAACACCCGCCTCGTGTGACGCCCGGATGATTGAATGAACGTGGTCATCACCGTGAATAACCCCCGGAAAATTCATCTGTTCTCCCTGGAGCTGTGCCCAACCTTTCCGGTAGGCCTCGGCGACATCCGCCGCGTTGATCTCCGCGCCTGCGTCTTCAAGTCCCGGAACTGACGGGACACAGACCGGCATCGCGAGCAGGAATTTAATCGGCAATCCCTGAGCCGCGTCGTGAAACAACGCGACCGCCTTCAGCCCGAGGACATTGACGATCTCATGGTCATCCGGACAGATGGTGGTTGTTCCCCGCGGCAGGATGCCGGCGACAAAATGTCTGGGATCGACCATCGAGCTTTCGATGTGTACATGGCTGTCAATCAATCCGGGAACGAGATACCGGCCTTCCGTGTCGACGATTTGCGTGTTTTCATCCGTCAGGATTTTTTCCGCGGTGTTCTTTCCGACATAAGCGATAAACCCGTGTTTGACAGCGACATCCATCCCTTTCTGAATGCATCCGATATTGACATTGACCAGATTCCCGTTGCGGATGATCAGATCCGCCGGAAGCTTTCCCATTGCAACCGCAGCCAGGTCTTTGGTATAGTCGGACAATTTTTTTGGCTTGTGGATATATTGGATCATAACCCCTTCTTTCACAAATTAGAAAAGACTAATCAACAGTTATTATTTTGGAAAAAAGTTTCTGTTCCGTGCTGTGATCCGGAAAAGGTATAACAGATTTTCTCCGGATTGCAGCGTACACCGCAGTTCTGTTGTTTTCCGCGAAGCGGAAAACAACAGAACTGCGAACTTTCCTCTTTTATTCGGATAGCATATCCATATCTCGAATCCCTGTCATTATCCCAGCAATTTGAATATGCGGATCCAATCATCCGAAATATGAAAAATCGAATCTGCCGCCGGACAGCGACAGATTCTTATTTTCCACGTTGACCTCTCGAATAGGGCTGCCCGAGCGCCGCCGGTGCGCCGATGCGCTTCCGCCGGGCCTGATTGGCCCCAATCACCATCACAACCAATGTGAAAATGTAAGGCGCCATTTCAAGAAAATAAGTCAGGTTCGGCACGAAGAAAAAAGGGTTGTTCATACCGAGAAGCATTCTGGGCAGTTTGATATCGATGATGACACGGGATAAAAGCCCGAAAAAGTAAGCCCCCAGCGCTCCGCGAATCGGATTCCATTGTGCGAAAATGACCAGCCCGACGCAGATCCAGCCTTTGCCGTTCGTGGTTAATTCGGAGAACCAGCCGGGATAAATCGCTGTGCTGATGGAAACGCCGCCGATTCCGGCCAATGCGGCACCGATAATCGTATATAAGTAACGTAATCCGTTGACGTTAACACCCATTGCGTCCGCTGCTTCCGGATTTTCACCGATTGCGCGCAGATGCATTCCCGGCCTGGTTTTGAATAAATACCAGTTGGCAATCGGGATCAGGGCAAGACCGATATAAACCATAATATTCTGCTTGGTAATGATGTAAAGCGGTTCACCGATTGTCGGGATTTTCTGCAATGCGGGGAACGCGACGGTCGGCAGCAGATTTACCTGTCCGATCAGGTTGGAAAGGTTGGCGCCCAGCACCATGCTGACGCCGGTCCCGACAAAATTGATCGCAAGCCCGCTGACAACCTGATCCGCTTTCAGTGTTACACAGATCAGGGCGTGCAGCACGCCGAGCAGCGCAGCCGCGGCGATTCCCGCCAGCAGTCCGATCCACGGGTTGCCGGTTGCGGCGGCAATTTTATAGCTGATCGTTGCTCCGAGCAGCATGTAGCCTTCGATTGCGAGATTCATAACCCCGGAACGTTCTGTAAAAATTCCGCCCAGCATGCCGAATAAAAGGATGGTTCCTCCCGCAAAAGCTGAAGCAATAATTGAAAATAATCCCATTGTTATTCTCCTTTATTCTGCCGCTGATTCACTGATCCGGACAAACTGCAGCCGGTAATTCAGAAAGAAATCAAACGCGATCAGGCTGACGAGGATGATCCCCTGCATCATTTTGGGGATGCCGGAAGGCTGGATTTCGCGGCCGGCAATGATCAGACCGCCAAAAAATACTGAAACAGGAATGGTTAACAGCGGGTTTAATTTGGAGAGCCAGGCGATGATCACACCGGTATATCCGTATCCGGGTGAGATGGATCCCTGAAATCGTTTGACGACGCCGGAAATCTCAACTGCGCCGGCAAGTCCCGCGACGGCGCCGGAAAGCGCCATGACTAGGACAGTGTTGCGAACGATGTTAATCCCCGCGTAGTTTGCCGCCTTGGCGTTATCTCCGGTCAGCTTGATCTCATATCCCCACTTACTCTTATAAATGATGAGATAAATAACGATTGCGGTGATGATCGCGAATATGATCCCCAAGTGGAGCGCCATCCCTTGCAGCGATTTGATGCTGTACGTTTTGGCGATATCGGAGAGCCGGAGCAGCAGCGCGTTCTGCGGAAATTTTTCGGACATCTGAAAACCCTGGTAAGACCATTGACCAAAGAGAAAAAAATTATTCCAGGCAACTGCGATATAGTTCATCATCAAAGTCGAAATGATTTCATTGAGCCCGAGTTTTGCTTTCAGAAAACCGGGAATAATTCCCCAAATTGCTCCGAATATCATCCCGGATATCATCATGAGCGGGATAAATACCCAGGGAGAAGACTCGGCCGGTACCACCGGTGCCAGGACGATCAGACTGGATCCGAATGCGCCGAGAAAAAATTGACCTTCCGCCCCGATATTCCAGATTTTCATGTGGAACGCGACGGCACAGGCGATGCCGCAGAAAATCAGCGGGATGGCCTTGGTCAGCGAATCCGAAAGCGCGAACCAGGTGCCGAACGCGGCTTTCCACATTTTTGAGAAAGTGTAAAGCGCGTCTCCGCCTACGGCTGAGATGAGTATGCCGGTGATGAAAAACGCGACCAGGAGCGCGGCGAGGGTTAATGCCGGAGACAGCCATTTGGGCGCTTCATCTGAGCGTTCCTCGATCTGGATCCGATAGGGAAAGATATTTCTCTTCGGGGGTGTAAACGATGCATTATTTTCCATCAGTTTTCCGCTCCGTTGACGACTTCAGAAAGCTCCGGGATGTCTTCCAGCTTTGTGCCGGTCATCATCAGACCGATCTTGCGGATGTCTCCGTTGCTGACTTCTCCCATGATTCTTCCTTCGTAGATTACATAAATGCGATCGCTCAGATTGACCAGCTCTTCCAGTTCCTCCGAAATCAAAAGGATCCCGGCGCCGGCTTCCCTTTGCAGCAGCAGCATTTTTTGAATGCCTTCAATCGCTCCAACGTCCAGCCCGCGGGTCGGCTGCACTGCGATCAGCAGCGATTTCATATTGGAGATTTCACGAGCCAGGATTACACGCTGCAAATTGCCTCCGGAAAGAAGCCGGACAGGCGTGTCTACCGTCGGCACGATGATATCGTATTCTTTTTTCATTTCTTCCGCGTATTTTTGTGCGGCTTTCCGGCTGAGTTTCCATTTGGTACTGATCGGCTCATGATTGTAGTTTTTCATGATGATGTTGTCCGTCACGCTGAGGTTCGGAGCGGTTCCGACATGATGCCGGTCTTCCGGAATGTGTCCGATCCCTTCATCGATTCCTTTGCGGACGGGCGCCCTGGTCAGATCCAGGTTCCTGGACCAGATGGATCCCGAAGTCACTTTGCGCAAGCCTGAAATGACCTCGGCCAATTCACGCTGCCCGTTGCCGGCGACGCCGGCGATCCCGACAATCTCGCCCGCACAGACTTGCAGGGAAATCCCATTAAGGGCCGGCAGCTGTTTGTCATTTTCAGCATAAACGTCTTTTATGGAAAGTACTTCTTCACCTTTGCGACAGGTTTTTTTATTGATCGAGAACAGCACTTCACGTCCGACCATCAGCGCAGCCAGCTCTTCCTTGGTGATGCTTTTGGTCAGGATATCGGCCGCGGTGACTTTTCCGTGTCGCAGTACGGTCACCTTGTCCGCGATTTCCAGAATTTCATTCAATTTATGACTGATAAAAATGATCGATTTTCCGCTGCGGGTCATTGCACGCAGTGTCTCGAACAGCACTTCAATTTCCTGCGGCGCCAGGACAGCGGTCGGCTCATCCATGATCAGAATATCACAGCCGCGGTAAAGCATTTTCAGAATCTCAATCCGCTGCTGCTCGCCGACCGAAAGCTGCCAGATGTATGCGGACGGATCTACCTGCAGGTTGTTTTCCTTCCCCAGTTTTTGGATGATTTGATCATACTTCTTCAGATTCATAATGAATTTCGGCTCGTCCAAACCAAGCAGGATATTCTCTGTCACTGTTTGGGTCGGAACCAGCATGAAGTGCTGGTGGATCATCCCGATCCCCTCGCTGATCGCATCCTTGGGCGATTTGAAATCAACCGGTTTCCCATGGACAAAAACCTCGCCCGCGTTGGGTCGGTATAAGCCGGCTAATATGTTCATCAGCGTGCTTTTCCCAGCCCCGTTCTCACCTAAAAGCGCATGGATTTCGCCCTTTCGCAGGCTGAAGTTCACTGAATCGTTCGCAGTCAGTCCGGGAAATTTCTTGGTGATTCCTTTCATTTCAACAACAAATGGATCTGCTTCTGTCATGCAATTTCTCCGTTAAACAGTTTTGTTTTGAGAATAAGCCAAGCGTTTTCAGATCGATATTCTTTTCAATCGCTCAAAGTATTCCTTCTAAAAAATATTGGAAAGATGCTTTGAAAGATTGAAAAAAACGACCTCCCCCTGACTGTCGAAATCCAGTCTCATCTCGTTTATCCGGCAATCATCAGGGGGAGGGGAAAATCAATCGTTACGGCAGTTCGGCGTCGATGCCTTCGTTCCAGTAGTGCATACCGTATTTACAGCCGGTTGCGGAGCAGTCAAAGGTATCCAGGTCGGCGTCTTCCATTTTTTCGCCTTCCGGCACGACGATGTTACCCTGGTTGTCCACGATCGGGCCGCTGAAAAGGTCAAAGCGGGTAAATTCGCCTGCTTCAATTTTCGCGATGTAATCACTGACGTAGGTCAAAACTTCTTCCGGCATATCTTTCAGCCCTTCAGGGAGTTCTTCGCCTTCCATGAATCCGACCAGACCCAGCCCAAACTCGTCACCGTCAAAATAGTGCCGTCCGGGGGTGTAAGTGCCATCGCGCAGGCCTTCCGTAATTGCGGCATAGACCGGACCCCAGTTCCAGTAGGGCAGCGTCAGACAGCGCGGAGAGGTGCAGGATCCTGACCAGTCATACGGGATACCCCATTTGCCATTGCCTTCGGTGTAGGATTCGGCTACGATAGCAGGGGCCGGAGTGTCAGCGCCGGTGAAGACAACGTAGGCGCCGGCATCGAACAAAGCTTTGGAAGCTTCCTGTTCTTTGACCGGGTCATGCCAGCTGTTGACCGCAGAAACGATCATTGTACAATCCGGGCAGGTCTCTTTAACACCCATCATGAAGGCGTTCCCCAAACGAAGTTCTTCCGGGATCGGGAAGGTATAGATATAACCGACTTTGTTTTCGCCATCCATTGTCGCCCGTTGTCCGGCCAGATAACCTGCGAGGTATTTCATGTGTTCCATTGCACCCATCAGGTTGCCGAAATTCGTGCCGTTGGAAAGGTATCCGGAAATGTGAATAAAGTTTGAATCCGGAAAGTCTTCTGCGACGGCCGCCATCGGGTCCATGAAACCGAAGGATGTTCCGAAAATGACATCAAAACCTTTTGCTGCCAGGCTGCGGAAAACCTGTTCAGATTCGGTTCCTTCAGGAATGTTTTCGATATAGACCACATTCACATTATCGACATTTTCTCCGACATAGACGGCTCCGTCATAATGCGCCTGTGACCATCCGCCGTCGTTGATCGGGCCGATCAGGACAAAGGCCACATTCCATTTTCCTTCGACAATTTCCGGGATCTGGAAATCCTGTGCGAGAGCGGGGGCTACTGCGACAAGCAGTACTGCCAAAGCCATTAATAAAGATAGTTTGCGTGACATCATTTTCTCCTTACAAAATAAATTGAAATGCATTTGAGCTAAAGATTTCTTGCTGAATTCTTCAGGGAGCTCAAAGAATAACCATCGTATTGTTGGTATTTCAATTCAGTTTTTGTGCTGTGAACTGTACCTTTATCGTATCACCGATTGTCTTAACTTTGGATAGAAAGATGAAAGCCTCCCATAAATAATTATATGAGATGAGTCGAAAAAATCAATGAAATGTCAGACAACGAATCCCGTTTCGTGAAATTTATCCTGTTTTTCACATGAGAAGTTCTCATTTTATCAGAATTTTTTGCTCATAGCGTGTTGTATAGATTATTATGACAAATTTTTCTTCTTTTAGTCGGAGAAAATACTCATTTTATAAGTATTAAGCCGGCAGGCCGCGTTACGATTGCATTTTCCGATTGTTTTTTGGTGTGATAAGGCTGCCGGTTAAATCGACAGTCATTGCCAAAATTATGGTAAAAATAGAAAGATTCTTCCGGAGAATGATAGAAAGATATTGGGGCATTCTTTGGTATATATCCATTCCGAGAACATGGATGGCTGTTTTGATATTGGCCGGGGAAACGTCTTATGGAATATTGTTCGTCTGTTTTAGAAATTGATC
>CALAEB010000045.1 GCA_937890875.1 uncultured Anaerolineaceae bacterium
CCATAATGGCGCTGAACATCAGACTGGCCATCGCGACCGAATAGTCCTTATTCAATAAAAAGGAGAATTTTATGAATAAAAGAAGGCTTTTCTTTGTTGTCGTCATGCTTGTTGTGTCCTGTCTTGCGTATACGGGCGTAACTGCCGAAGATACCACACTGCAATTTTGGACTTTTTCAGAATTTAGTTCCGGCGATTTAATTGAACAAACCAATATTGCCATTAAAGAATTCGAAGAAGAACATCCTGGCGTTAAGGTTCAAGTTACGGGAATGGGTGATGATGAGCTGTTGATGTCATTAACAACTGCCGCAATGACCGATACGATGCCGGATTTATTTGTAACCAACGCTTATGACGGTGCGCCGATAGCAAATTATGGCGGAATTACAAATATTTACGATCGATGGTATGCAGAGCCGGAAGAGTGGCGTGCGCAATTCGATCAGACCATTATCGGTTATTACACGCCTGAAGAAGGGGTATTGTACTCAATGCCATATACTGGCTGGGCTGAAGTCTTATACCGTAATCTCACAGTGTTGCAGGAAGCGGGGATTGACCCCGATCAGCCGATTAAAAATTGGGATGATTTTATCGCGCAGTGCAAGCAGATATACGAAACAACAGGCGCTTATTGTACATTTAACAATACGCTGAGTTTCAATGACTTTTTATCCTGGTATGCGGTACTGCCTCTCTTGAAGAAGCCGGCATTGATTTTGAAAATAATGTGACAACTTACAGCGCTGCTAAATTGGCGGAGACGACAAAATTCCTGAAAGCTATTGAGCCATATTGCGCTTCAGTCGGCAACAGCGACCAGGCATCCAAAGATCTGTTTATCGGAAATCAGATGGCTTATTATGTGGATGGTCCATGGACTGATATTACATTCCGGCAATCGGATCTGGACTATGATTACGCGCTGGTGCCCGGCGCGACGGAAGACGACAAAGGCGGCCGCAGCGGCTATGAATTAATGGCCGTGGGAACCGGGAAGAATGTTGATCTGGCTTATGAATTGGGGAAGAAGTTGGTTGACAGTGCGTCAATGCTGCGGTGGGCATCCGTTGACCAGCGATTCTTTGCCAATAATATTGCGGCGCAATCGGCAATTGACAGCGGTTCAGCGATTATGGCAACGATAATGGAAGCGTCGAAATACACTTTGCCACAACAAATGCCGTATTTTAAAGAATCCTATCCGGGTAATTTCTTTGCGCCGACATTGGAATATATTCAATCCGCAATGGAGGGCGCTGTTGATTTCGATGAAGGAGCGGAAGAAGCTATCAGCGAAATGAATGAAGTTCTTGAGGAAGAGTACGGATATTAATATTAATCTTTATTGACCGAGTGCATGCATACAGAGGCTTGTCGCCCAGACGGCTTCTGTATGCGTTGTTCCTTGAATCTTTCAGCGGCGATTATTCAATTTTAAAAAAGTTTTGTCCATTTAAACGGCGTGTATTTATCAACTTTAAAAAAGATCTCAGTTTTATCGGCAAAATAATATGAACAGTCCCCGCCGATAACCTCTCCGTGATTGCCGCGATTTACCCCCAGTATTTTTAATAAAGGCGTTTTAACCGGAACTTGCATGTATTTTGCAACTTCCCGGTTGGCAAAATCCGCGGTTAACTTCAGCGTGGCATTGATGATTCGGATATTGTGGTATGTGGTCAGGTAATGCGTAACGGAACCTGTCCCTAATAAATTTAAATCCCATTCGATATCGATTAAGAGGTAATAATAATTCAAAGCGCAGATCTGATTATCGGCATAATATAGCCGCTTCAGGATGGAAATTTTTTTATTGGCGTCAATGTGGAGCTGGTTTTGGACTTCGATCGATGGGTAATCGATCGTGAGCAGCAATATTTCTGCGCGGGGTTTTTTCCCGCAGGATTCGATCATGGTTGTAAGCGGAATCCATCCGTAATTGATCTTTGATGAATTCTTGGCGTCCGGGGTGACAAAGGTTCCAATTGCTTTTTTTCTGAAAATGATGTTATCTTTTTCCAATTTGCTCATCGCGCGTCTGACAGCCACACGGCTGATATGGAACCGATCGCAGAATTGTTTTTCTGTGGGCAGAATGTCGCCTGATTGAAGTACGCCCGTTTCAATTAAGTTGAGGATTTCAAAATATAACTGAAAGAATACCGGAACAGGGCTAAAAAAATCAATCGTAATCTGTTCAAGGATTTCGTTGGTCACGCTATGCCTTTATCTGTCAATATACCAATGTATATTTTTTATGTTTTCTTTTATTTTAATTCAATTATAAATGAATTTTGTCAGGTATTGCCCCGCTGTTTAATGTTCTCTCTGACCGAATGATATCTTGCCGGTTTTTTCTGACTGAGAAATTGCCGATAACCTGTAACCTGTCGTTATTGTTCAGCTAACAGGCGCTGTGCGGTGAATTGGTCTGTGATCAGCGTATTGATCAATTTTCCGCGCAGCGATCCGAGAATCGCCCGAAACTTTCGCTTACCCCCGGCAATGCCGATGGCCCGTTCCACCTGCTTCAACTGAGATAGCTCCATGGAAATCACATGGCTGGTGAGCAGCTTCTCATCAGTTTCACGGCCGTTTTGGTCAAAAAATCGCAGCAGAATATCTCCGACCGCACCATTTTTTTCGAGAATGCGAAAGTCTTTGTTCGATAAAACATTTCCGCTGGCGGCGAGCAAGCGGGACGGGCTGATTGCTCCGATTCCCACAAGCGCTGTGTTCACGTGCTGGAACATGGCGAACACATCACTGATCGATTTATCCTGAAGGATCGTTTTATAAAGCTCATCGGACTTGATAACGCCCGGCAGCGGAAGAAAATATGCGGTTCCGTTGACCAGCGACGCTAGATGGCTGGCCAGATAAGCCGATTGATCCTGGGCCGAAGCATTGCCGAGTCCTCCCAGGATTTGCACCACTTTAATATCGCTCTTTCGGGAAAGCGGGGACATAGCGTTGACAGTTGACAGGAGCAACGAACTCCAGGAAGAAAGGCCGATAACATCTTTCGGACGGATTATATTTTCCAGGTAACTTGCCGCACAGGCGCCGATTTCTCTCGTCATGCTTGGGCTTTCTTCATCTGACGCACAATCGGCGATTACCACGTCCTTCATGCCGAATTTTTGAACAAGCTGTTCTTCCATTTCCGTGTAAACGCCTCTGGGAACATTGACGACCACTTTGACGATTCCTTCTTTTTCTCCCAACGTTAATAGGCGGGAAATGGCAGCTTGGGAGATGCCCAGTTGTTCGGCGATGTCATTTTGCTTGATATGGTTTTCATAATAAAGTTTTGCGACGCGGGCAATTAAACGAAGATCATCTTTTTTTCTCATGGGTTTCCTTATCGTTGGCGCAGGTAGTGATATTCGTCACGATTTTGTAATTTTTCTGAATATATATTCAAAATTGATAAAATATTCAATCTCTTTGCGATAAGATAAATATCAACAGGGTTGAATATAAATATGTATTTGAATTTTTATTCAAGAATATTACCATAAAAGGCTGGACATGAATAACAAAGCGTTAAAAGAAAAATCGATTTTATATCGTGAATTGACACTTGAGATTATAACAGCAGCAAATGCCGGTCATACAGGAGGCGACTTATCCTGTATTGATATTTTAAACGTCCTTTATAACCGGATTATGAACATTGCGCCTGACCGGCTGAATGATCCGGACCGGGATCGTTATGTTCAGTCAAAAGGGCATGCGGCAGAGGCTTTATACGCGGTATTAACTGAGCGTGGTTTTATGCCGAAAGAATGGGCGCTGCAAGTTGGAAAATATCTTTCTCCGGTTACGGGTCATCCTACGCGGAATGTACCGGGCGTGGAGCAAAACACAGGCGCTTTGGGCCATGGGCTGCCCGTGGCGGTTGGGATGGCAGTTGCGGGAAAATTGGATGGAAAATCGTACCGCGTTTTTTGTCTGATGGGGGATGGTGAACTGGCAGAAGGATCCATCTGGGAAGCCTCGATGGCTGCCGGAAATTACAAACTGGATAACCTGATTGCAATTGTAGACCGGAATGGCTTGCAGATCAGCGGCGGGACAGAAGAGGTTATGTCTCTGGAACCGCTTCAGGCAAAATTTGAGGCTTTTGGCTTCAGCGTCAGCGAAGTCGACGGGAATGATCTGGAGGCATTGACTACTGTGCTGCAATCGGTTCCGTTTGAAAGGGGGAAGCCAAGTCTGATCCTGGCCAAAACGATTAAAGGGAAAGGGATCAGTTATATGGAGAACCAGGCAAACTGGCATCATAAGGTGCCGTCTGTGGATCAGCTGCATACAGCCCATGAGGAACTGCAGGCCGAAAGAGAGGCTCTTGCATGAATCATATTCTGGAAAATGGTCTTCCTAATTTAGATCATATGGCAAGCGTATTGACCCAGCGGGCTGCGGATGATCCGGATCTGCTGATTGTGACCAGCGACTCACGCGGTTCGGGCAGAGTAACCGGCTTTTGTCAGAAATTTCCCCGGCAGGTGGTAGAAATCGGGATTGCCGAACAGAATTCGGTCAGCATCTCAGCGGGATTGGCTTCCTGCGGGAAAAAAGTGTTCACAATTTCCCCGGGGAGTTTTTTATCCTCCCGCGCGTTTGAGCAGGTAAAAAATGACGTGGCTTATTCACAGAATCCGGTGGCACTGATCGCCATCAGTTCAGGTGTCAGTTACGGCGGATTGGGGGCTACCCATCATTCTGTTCATGATATTGCCGCGCTGATGGCTGTTCCGGATCTGGACTTAATCATTCCGGCGGATAATTTTGAGACAGCGGCTGCGTTGGATTCTTATCTTGAGAACCCGCGGCCGGTGTATATCCGTTTCGGGAAAAAAGCGATGCCGTTATTTTATACGGATCACGCAAAAATCGAAATCGGAAAAGCCAGTGTCTTAAAACAGGGCAATGATCTGCTGATTATCGCAACGGGAGAAGGTTTACTCCCGGCGTATGAAGCGGCGGAAGAATTGGAGAATTCCGGCATTCGCTGCAGCCTGGTCAGTCTGCATACCTTGCGTCCTTTTGACAAGGAAACCATCCTGACCCTGGCAGCCCAGTCAAAAGCCGTGGTTACTGTGGAAGAACATTCTGTCAACGGCGGTCTGGGCAGTCTGGTTGCCGGCTTATTGATGCAGCAGCGTCTTTTCCGCCCGCTGAAAATTGTCGCCTTTCCGAATGAGGAATTGGTCACCGGTACGCAACAGGATTTGTTTGAACATTACGGCATCTCAAAATCCGGGATTTTTCAGGCCGCAAATGCGTTGCTGCGTTAGGGAGCAAAAATGACGATCATTCTTGCAGTGGATCAAAGTACTTCCGCGACAAAAGCAATGCTGTTTACCGGGGATGCCAGCCTTCTGGATCATGCAAGCGTTTCACATCGTCAGATTTTCCCTCGGGCAGGATGGGTCGAACATGACGCGGATGAAATCTATCAAAACATGATCCTGGCTCTGCGGAATCTCCGGGACAAGGATCCGGACACATTTAAAAAGGCGGCCTGGCTCAGCATCACCAATCAGCGTGAAACCATTGTGATTTTTGACCGGAAGAGCGGCGAACCTTTGTATAACGCGATTGTCTGGCAGGACCGGCGCGGAGAAGCGTTTTGCGCGCAAATCCGAAACTCGGAACACGCGGAAACTTTACGCCGGAAGACCGGGCTGTTCGCCGATACTTATTTCCCTGCCGGTAAGCTGACGTGGGTTACAAAAAATTGTCCCGAAATTACGGGAAAAATCAAAAACGGTAGCGCGCTGATCGGAACAATCGACACTTATCTGATTTACCGGCTTACCAAGGGTAAAGTTTATGCGACCGATCACACCAACGCCAGCCGGACGTTGTTTTATGATATCGGTCTGCGGGACTGGGATCGGGATTTATTGGAAATGTTCGGGTTGCCGCC
>CALAEB010000046.1 GCA_937890875.1 uncultured Anaerolineaceae bacterium
GAAGCGGCTGAGCGCGGCACGGTGGTCCAGTTCCTGGTGTCAGACGCTGCGCAAAAAATAATTTGGCCGCGCGTTAAGGCCTGTCTCCATTCGAGGGACGCACTTTATTTTTCGCATGGATTCGCGGTAGTTTACCCGGAACAAACCGGCGTGGTGCCGCCTGAAAATGTGGATGTGATCCTGGTTGCGCCGAAAGGTTCGGGCGCAAGTGTGCGCAGAAACTTTCTGGACGGCAGCGGCATCAACAGTAGTTATGCGGTTTATCAGGACGCAACCGGACGGGCGGAGGAACGCACGCTCGCGTTGGGGATTGCGGTGGGCTCCGGATATCTGTTTCCCACTACTTTCCAGAATGAAGTCTACAGCGATCTGACCGGAGAACGCGGCATTCTGATGGGGGCGCTGGCGGGTGTGATGGAAGCGCAATATCAGACGCTCCGCGCACACGGGCACTCCCCGAGCGAGGCCTTCAACGAAACGGTGGAAGAACTGACGCAGAGCCTGATCCGGCTGGTCGGACAGAACGGAATGGATTGGATGTACGCGAACTGCTCCACAACCGCCCAGCGCGGGGCGTTGGACTGGCTTCCGGAATTCCGGAACGCGGTGCTGCCGGTTTTTGACCGGCTTTACGAAAGCGTGAGCAGCGGTGAAGAAACCCGGGTTGTGATTGAAGCCAACAGCGCTCCGGATTATCAGCGGAAATTAACCGATGAGTTGACTAAAATGCGGAATTCAGAAATGTGGCAGGCCGGTGCCGTGGTCCGTTCACTGCGGCCGGAGAATTGGGGGAAATAATGGACGAGCCTGAAATTGATGTTGTTCGCATTTTTGATACAACACTGCGGGACGGAGAGCAGTCTCCGGGCGCAACGATGACGACGCCGGAAAAATTGGACATCGCGAAACTGCTGGCCCGGTTGGGGGTGGATGTAATTGAAGCCGGATTCCCGGCTGCCTCTCCGGACGATCTGGAAGCGGTTCGCCGCATCGCGGTGGAAGTCGGGAATGCCGCGGACGGAAAGCCCGCGCCGATTATCTGCGGGCTGGCCCGGACCGTGAAGAACGATATTGACAAAGCCTGGGAAGCGGTTCGGGGTGCGGCGCGTCCGCGGATTCACACTTTCCTGGCCACGTCAGATATCCACATGCGTTACAAGCTGAAGATGGAACGGCATGAAGTGTTGGACAAAGTGGCTGCGATGGTTTCATATGCGCATAGCCTTTGCGACGATATCGAATTCAGCCCTGAGGATGCCGGGCGCAGTGACCCGGAATTCCTGTATCAGGTATTGGAAACAGCCATCCGCGCCGGTGCGAAGACGCTGAATATCCCGGATACGGTCGGATATACGATGCCGGAAGAATTCGGCGCTTTGATCCGGGGGATCCTGCAGAATACGCCCGGTATTGAGAATTGTATTGTGTCGGTTCATTGTCATAACGACCTCGGACTGGCGACCGCCAACACGCTGGCTGGGATCCGGGCCGGCGCACGGCAGGCGGAAGTGACGATCAACGGCATCGGTGAACGGGCGGGAAATACCGCGCTGGAAGAAGTGGTGATGGCGCTGAAAACCCGCCGGGAATCGCTCAAACTGGACACCAACGTGGATTCGACCCAGTTGGTGCGGGTGAGCAAACAGGTCAGCAATTATACCGGGATCTCCGTTCAGCCGAATAAGGCGATCGTCGGCGCGAATGCTTTTGCGCATGAGGCGGGGATTCATCAGGACGGGATGCTGAAAAACCAACAGACGTATGAAATTATGCGCCCTGAGATGGTTGGTTTCAGCAAAACGAATTTTGTGTTGGGGAAACATTCCGGCCGGCACGCGCTGCGGGAACGGCTGGTTGAAATCGGATATGACCTGGATGAGACCGCGGTAAACAAACTTTTTGAGCGGTTTAAAGAAATGGCGGACAAGAAACAAACGGTCACCGATGCGGATCTGGAAGCGCTGGTTTCGGATGAAATTTATCTGGCGAAAAATACATACCTACTGGAAGGGCTCCAGGTGGCCTGCGGAACGATGGGACTGCCGACAGCGACCGTGCGCCTGACCGATCCAAACGGTGAACGGCATGTGCATGCCGCTGTGGGGACCGGGCCGGTGGATGCGGCGTTCAAGGCAATTGACGCAATTGTGCGCAGCAACAGCCATCTGACTGAATTTGTGATCCATGCGATTACAGAGGGAGTCGATGCGCTGGGCGAAGTTTCCGTCCGGATCGAAAGCGCCGGCAGCCCTGCCGTGATGGACGCACAGAAAGGAAGTACCTCGCCGCGGACGTTCGGCGGGTATGGCGCGGACACTGATATCGTTGTCGCCAGTGCCAAGGCTTATTTATCGGCATTAAATAAAAAGATCGAAATTCAGGCGCGGTAGGAATCAGGTCCATGATGGCTCAGGCGAAAACACTTTTTCAAAAAATCTGGGAAGAACATCTGGTTGCTCAGCAGCCGGGTTCACCCGGTATTCTCTATATTGACTTGCATTTGATTCATGAGGTGACCTCCCCGCAGGCGTTCTCCGGTCTGCGGGGACGGGGTCTGAAGGTGCGGCGTCCGGATCGGACGGTTGGCACCATTGATCACTCGATCCCCACGCTGCGGACGGCGGACGGCAGCCTGGAAACGCGGCTGTCTTTTGCGGATGATCTTGCGCGGAGGCAAATTGCGCAGCTGACGGAAAACACGGCGGCGGCCGGAATCCGACTGTTCGGGCCGGGGAGC
>CALAEB010000047.1 GCA_937890875.1 uncultured Anaerolineaceae bacterium
GCGTTCGCTACACGAAAAATGATCCGCTGACTGATCCACAAGACTGGATTCAAACCATCAGCCGGGCTGTCCAGGAACAATGCGAACGAACTCATTTCCGGCTGCCAAAAATCGTGATCGAACCCGGCCGCTGGCTGGCCGCGCGGGCGGGCGTGGCCATTTACCGGATCGGCTCACGGAAAAAGACGCCGGACGGAAAACACATCCTGGCGGTGGATGGCGGCATGTCGGATAATCCGCGCCACGCCCTCTATCAGGCAGCTTATAGCGCAATGATTCTGAATAAAGTCTATGCGAAAAATCTGGTCCCGACAACGGTGGTCGGAAAATTCTGTGAGTCCGGTGATGTGCTGATCGATCCAGTCGATCTGCCCGAAGCCGGGCGGGACGACCTGCTGATCATCCCGGTTTCAGGCGCTTACCAGCTCAGCATGGCTTCCAATTACAACCTGGCGCCTCGTCCGGCCGTGTTGTGGCTTGAACCCGGCGGCGGGATCGAACTGCTCCAGCGGCGGGAAAATTCGCAGGAAAGCTCCTGGTGGGTCTGATGTAATTTTAATTGTATGACAAATCAATTACCTTAATCCGCTGGCAGGAGAGGGAAATTACCGTACAATTGTTGATGTCCTGAAAGGAATGAATCTTTTCTGTCCCTTTTAATTCTTTTCGGGTCATCACAGAGAAAAGCCTGTCAAATTTACTATCGCTGATGATGCAGCAAGGAGAAACAATGAAAAAACATAATTTCAACGCCGGACCTGCCATATTACCCGATTACACGATTGAAAAAAGTATTGAGGCGATCAAGGATTTCAACGGAAGCGGGTTATCACTTCTGACGATTTCTCACCGTTCGAAAGACTTTGACGCCGTTATGGATGGGGCCGTCGCAGCGACAAAGCGGCTGCTGGACATTCCGGAAGGATACTCCGTCATTTTTGTCGGCGGCGGGGCCAGCACGCAATTTTATACCGTTCCTTACAATTTCCTCGGCAAAAAAGCAGCCTATCTGGACACAGGCACCTGGGCGAAGGGCGGAATTAAAGAAGCAAAGCTTTTCGGCGAAGTTGATGTTGTTGCTTCCTCAAAAGATAAGAACTATTCGTACATCCCGAAAGGTTTCACGATCCCCGAAGATGTGGACTATTTCGAAATCTGCAGCAATAATACGATTGAAGGGACAGAAATTCGTGAGGACTGGGATGTAAAGGTTCCGTTCATTGCCGATATGTCATCCGATATTTTCAGCCGTCCGGTGGACGTTTCAAAATACAGCCTGATTTTTGCCGGAGCACAGAAAAACTTTGCCCCGGCCGGCGTGACGATGGTCATCATCAAAGACGCATTTCTTGAAAAGGTTGTCCGCCCTATCCCGATCATGGCGGATTATCGGGTTCATATCTCCAAGAACTCCATGCAGAACACCCCGCCCGTTTTCCCGATCTTTGCAGCGCTGAAGACCATGGAATGGATGGAACAGGAAGGCGGCGTCAAGGAGATGGAAAAACGCGCGATCGCCCGTTCTGAAAAAATCTACGCCGAATTGGACCGGAATAAACTCTTTACGCCGACCGTCGAGGATGCGGCGGATCGTTCCCGAATGAATATCACCTTCCTCCTGAAACCGGAATATCAGGAATTGGAAGAAGCTTTCCTCGAATTGGCGAAATCCCGCGGGCTGGTCGGCATTAAGGGTCATCGGTCCGTCGGCGGTTTCCGCGCATCCTGCTATAACGCACTTCCGATGGAAAGTGTGGACGCGCTGATTGCGGCGCTGCAGGACTTCGAAAAAGCGAATTAAGGTTCAGGGAGAATTTCATGAAGACTGTTTTGATCGTTACGGAAAAACCGTTTTCGAAAGCGGCCGTCGATGGGATCACAAAAATCCTTAACGAAAAGGGCCACGAAGTAAAACTGCTGGAAAAATATACCGATCCGGCGCAGATTTATGAAGCCGCGGCCAACGCCGACGCGATGATTGTGCGCAGTGATTTGGTCACCCAAGAAGTGCTGGAACATGCGCCTAAATTGAAAATCGTCGTTCGCGCAGGCGCCGGATATGACAATATCGACCTGCAAGCTGCGACGGAAAAAGGCATCATCGTTGAAAATACTCCCGGACAAAACGCCAACGCGGTCGCGGAACTCGTGTTCGGGCTGATGCTCCTATATGCCCGGAAAAATTTCTCCGGCGCATCCGGAACAGAATTGGCGGGCAAAAAGATTGGCATCCAGGGTTATGGCGCGGTCGGACGGAATGTCGCAAGAATCGCCAATGGTTTCAACATGGATATTTACACCTTGGATACAGATCCGCAGAGACCACGCCCGGATGATGAATTAACCATTAGAGCCGGCATAAAAACAATTAAAAAACTGCCTGAACTTTACCAGATCTGCCAATACTTATCCTTGCATATTCCCGCCAATGCAGAAACCAAAGGCTCGATCAACTACGAGCTGCTCTCCAATCTGCCCAAAGGCGGCGTGTTGGTCAACACAGCCCGGGCCGAAATCATTGACGAGGACGGGCTGCTGGAGATGTTCGAGAAACGGGAGGATTTCGGATATCTGTCCGATGTCGCGCCGAAAAATAAGGACCTGATTGCCGAAAAATTTCCCGGCCGATTCTTCTTCACCCAAAAGAAAGCCGGCGCGCAGACTGCCGAGGCCAACAACAACGCCGGGCTTGCAGCCGCAAATCAGATCAGCAGCTTCTTTGAAACAGGCAAAAGCACGTTTCAGGTCAACCGGTAAAACCGGTCTGCTGCCATACCGCCACGAAACTGAAAGATACCTCAGCCGAATTCAACTGAGGTATCTTTTTGTCTGCTGTTGCTGTATTTCGAATCATTTCCGACAATTTAAAATATGATTCGGATGGCAAAAGGGTAAAATTTTCCCAAAGGAGTCATTTGTTGTTTTATTATCATTATCCGAGGAAAATTTTATTTTCCGTATGAGAGTATAATCATTGAATTGAAGTGTGGCAATCCAAAAGAGAGAAATAGACCAATCCGTGACCCGATCGCACGTCCGGACGGTTGATTTCCGGAATTTTTCAGGCAGGGAAACAAACATGAATAAAATTTGCATCGGGACCATCGTACAGGTCAAGGAAACGTTCATCGATGAAACAACCGGACAAAACATAGCGGGATGGAAAGGCCGCGTGCGGCTCATCTTTGACCCGACAGCGGAGCAGCCGGACGCAATCCTGTTTATGGAATGGACTGCCGAAACGATCCGGCAGATGCCGGACTCGTTTATTCTGCGCTCTTATGAATCCGAAGCCGCCTGGACCGTCTATTATCTGCCGTCATCGGAAGTTGTCCCGCTAGCCGAATCCCATTCGGAAATCGAGTCTGAATGGACCAAAGAAGCGGTCTGCAGACGAATCTTCTGGCCGTTATTCGGACGCGAAGGCAGGATCATGGAGAACGTGTTCAAAAACGATGAGCTGCCGGCGGATGAATTCCCGCTGCGATATTGGTATGAATTCCTGCGAAAGAACCTGACCTTTCCGATCAAAGGCAGTTACGACAACCCCGAAGAAGACGATGGGGAAGAAGAGAATCCGCTCCAGACCGGTGACCGGATCCGCCTGACAGATCTTTCCGGCTGGGGTTATCCGCTGGGTGTCCTGTGCGAATGCGAAGCTGCGAAAGACAACCGGAAATATATCGTCCCGCTTCAGGACATCGACAACGTGGGAACCGGCGTTTCAAAAAATGACCGTTATCTGGTAGCGTACAACCTATGGATGATCTGCCGGAATTGATACCCGGTTTCACCTCTTTCCGAATACAAAGCGTTCCTGTCAGCTCGCCGCTGATCCTGGCGCCGATGGACGGTTACAGTGACGCGCCGTTCCGGTCGGTCACCCGCCGGCTTGGTTCGGCACTCAGCTATACGGAATTCATCAATGCGCTGGACGTCACCGGAAACGCGCCCAATTACCAAAAACGTTGCGAGTTCAGTGAGATGGAACGGCCGGTGGTTTTTCAGTTATTCGATGAGGATCCTTCACGGATGATCCGGGCCGCTGAAAAACTGTATCAAAAATGGGCCCCGGACATCATGGATATCAATATGGGCTGCTCTGTCCGCCATGTGACCAACCGCGGCGCCGGCGCCGGTTTGCTCCGCCATCCGGAAAAAGTTGCCGCGACAATCGAGGGATTGGTCAAAACGCTTCCAATCCCGGTCACGCTGAAGATCCGGCTCGGCTGGGATGAACAATCCAAAAACTATCTTGAAATCGGGAAAATCGCTCAGGAGTCCGGTGCATCCGCGATCGCGCTGCATGCCAGGACCAGAGAACAACTATTCAGCGATGCTGTCGATTTGGACGCCATTGCGCTGCTGAAACAGAATCTCGCCATTCCGGTTATCGGGAACGGGGATATCCGTACGCTCGCCGATGCGCGCAGAATGATTGACTACACGAAATGCGATGCCGTGATGATCGGCCGGGCGGCAATTTCCAACCCGTGGATTTTTGCCGGATATGATCCATCGAATGTCCCCAATGACCTGTTCCGCGCAACAGTGCGGGACCATCTTGCCAAAATGAAAGAATTTTACGGCACGGAGCGGGGGTGTGTCATTTTCCGAAAATATGCGAAAATGTATCTGCAAAAGCGGTCCATCCCTGCGGACCAAATCCGTCCGATCCTCATGTTGAACGATCCGGATCGTTTCAGCAAATCATTTCTGGACCTGATTGAAAACGAAAAGGAGAAACCGATCGAATGAACAAGGCAATTGACTTTGCCCGTTTCTTTACAGAACTGGAATGGGAATTGATCTGCGATCACTGCGGGCTGTGCTGTCTTTACAAAATCGATGATTATGACACCGGAGAATACCTGCTGACCCGCGTCGCCTGCCCGTTCCTCGACCAGGAAAGCGGAAATTGCACCACTTATGCGGAACGGTTTGAAAAAATGCCGACCTGCGCCCGGATTTCACCGCGGGCGCTTGACCTGGCCCGGTTCTGGATGCCGAAGCATTGCGCCTATCGCTGCATCTACGAGCGCCGGCCGCTGCCGGCCTGGCATCCGCTTTTCTCAGCACCGGATGATCCCCACCGGAACCGGCTGCTGGCCAAAATTTCGCTGCTGATCAAACAGGAGAATGCAATCCCGCTGGTTGGGGGAGAAAAAATCCGGGATATCCGGGAAAATTCGATCAAGCCGGATCCCAGACACAAACTGGACCACCAGCTGATCAGAAACGTTATTGAAGATCCGCTGCTTTAAACGGCTCGGCAGACAACGCCGGAACGAACTGCCTGGCACGGATCATGGCGACCAGCATTTGAACCACCAAAGCGACGCTCATGCCCAACGCAATGACCAGAATGCCGTCCCATCGCTGCGTTCGGACACCGGCAACGATAAATAAAATAATTACGGCAAAGAAAGCAAGCAGCGCCTGCAGAATGCCGTTTGTTTTTTTCTTATGCAAGAGAATGGCCTGATAAAAATTCAAAAGCGCATTGAAAAACGGGATCAGAAAAACTGCCCGCAGCGCTCCTTCCGCCAAAACGAAAAGATCGCCGGTCAACCCGGAAAAACGGATAAACCAGAATTCTTTCAGCGGTGTGAACAGGAACAAAAGATAAACAGCGGTGGATGCCGCCCCGACAAAGACTGTGAATTTCCGGACGGCGCGGTAAAACCCGGGCCGTGTGAGCAAAGTCAGCGTCACTTCATTGCAGGCGTTACCAAACGCGCGCAAAATATTCAACAATCCGGAAAGGACTGGCCAAACGGCCAAGGACGCAATCGGGTTGATCATTCGGCTCATCGCCGCGCTGCCGAGAGACATCCAGCCGAAATTAATCAGCTGCGTCACAATCAGCGGAACCGAGAAAACAATTAATTCCCGCCAGGATATCACATCTGCAGCCGGATTATGATCCAGATAGGCCCGCGCCACCGGACGGCCTTTCACTCCGGCATAAATGGCTTCCGCAATTACACCGGCGGACAAAGCCGCCGCGCCAACCATCGTCCCGGTCACATGCTCCCGCAGCAGAAATCCAATTAAAAGTGTGCTCAGCAAAGTGCACATCCGCACACCGGAACCGATGGTAACCAATTTTGAGAATCCGCAGCGGATC
>CALAEB010000048.1 GCA_937890875.1 uncultured Anaerolineaceae bacterium
ATGACCTTCCACAACGGAACACCGGTCACCTCCGCCGACGTCAAATTCTCCTTCGAACGGATCCTGGATGAAGCGACAGCCGCGGCTGCCCGCTCCAAATTCACCTCGATCGCATCCGTTGAGACACCAGACGACCTGACCGCCGTGTTCAAATTCTCCGAGAAGAACGTGGCCATCCTGGTGGACATGGCCTCCAACAACGCGGCGATCCTTTCCAAGGATTTCTTTGACAACGGCGGCGACCCGAACGTTGAGAGCGTCGGCGCGGGTCCGTATAAACTCGTCAATTGGGAACCGGACAACAAGATTGAACTCACCGCGCATGAAGGATATTTCATCGACGGCATGCCGAAAATCAAAAACCTTGAATACCGCATCATTCCTGCCGAAGATTCAATCCTGGCCGGCGTCCGCACCGGTGAAATCGACTTTGCCATTATCAACGAGCCAGCGACCGCGATGATCGCATCGGCGGATTCCAGTGTCGTCGTAGCCGCCGCTCCCGCGCTTTCTTATCACGTTCTTCAGCTCAATCCCGGCCGGGATGTCTTCAAAGATGTCCTCGTCCGGCAGGCGATTGCCTGTGCGATTGACCGGCAGGAAGTGCTGGATGTCGCCGCGCTGGGTGAAGGCCAGGTTACCCCGCCGGTTGTCCAGCCGTACTACGGCGCAGACACCAGCACGCTGTTCTGTTACCAGAAGGATCTGGAAAAATCAAAAGCGCTGCTCGCCGAAGCGGGGAACCCAGAAGTCAGCTTTACGATCATGGCTGCTGCGGATGAACCGCCGACAGCGGTTGCCGAAGCCCAAAGCATTCAGGATCAGCTGGCTGAAATCGGCGTGAAAGTGGAAATTGAAGTGCTTGAATTGGGTGTCTATGTGGAACGCTGGCTGGCGGGTGATTTTGACGCCTGCGCCGCATTGAACAGCGGCGGCAGCGATCCCAACGGAACATTCTGGCGCTACTGGCACTCGACCGGCAACCTGCAGAAAGTTTCCGTCTTCAATACGCCTGAACTTGATGAATTGTTGGTTCAGGGCCGCTCACTCACCGATCCGGAAGAAAGGCGCCCTTATTACATTGAAGCACAGGAAATCCTGGCTGAAAACGCGCCTTGGGTCTGGCTGTACGTAGGGTATGAATACCGTGTCATGGTTCCGTCCCTGAAAGGCTTCATCCCCACCCCGGACGGTTCCGTCTGGTCGCTGCGCCAGGTTTATTTCGAATAAAAAATCTTTGGGAGGGTGTCTCACGAAAACAGGATTCTGAAAAGATTCTCATCGCAGTCTTGTGAGGCACCCTCCGTTCAGAATTTTGAAACAAGGCTTAGGCGCCAAAACAATCCATTCCCGAAAAGGGTTGTTTGTTGTTCTATTTTTTGTTACGCTTCGAGCAACAAAAAATAGAACAATAGTTTCCTCTTTCAGGTACCAGGCGGCTTTTTGGAATTTCAAATTCCTGATCTCGCATTAAAAAACAAGTTTTATCCTCATTCAACGAGGATCATGCACTTCAAAAATAAAATTTTGCCGCAGCATTACGAAAAAGACTTCAATGCAAAAATATATACTCAAAAGACTCCTGATAATGATTCCGACACTGCTCGGCATCTCGATCGTCATCTTCCTGATCATGCGCATGATCCCGGAGATACGATCTCCGCCATGATCGGCACCCAATACCAGCTGACCGAAGCGCAGGCGGAATCCCTGCGCGCCTATTATGGGCTGGACAAACCGCTCGTCACCCAGTATTTTAACTGGATCGGCAACGCGCTGCAGGGGAATTTCGGATATTCCGTCCGCACCGGACAGCCCGTGATGCGTGAGATCATATCCCGGTTCCCGCTGACAATGGAAATCACGATCCTGTCCATCATTCTGGGAACGCTGATCGGCGTGGCGATCGGCGTTCTGGCTGCGATTTACCGCGGTTCTTTTTTTGATGCAATTATCCGTATATTTGCCATGATCGGGCTGGCGACCCCCAGTTTCTGGCTCGGCACGATGATCATTTATGTCCTTTCCGTTCACTTCAAGATCATGCTGAACGCGGGAAATTATGTTTCCTTTTCCGCCGACCCGATCGGAAATCTGAAACAGGTGATCTCCCCTGTTATTTGCATGGCTTTTTCCTTCAGCGCCTCGGTCATGCGTACCACCCGCTCATCGCTGCTCGAAGAGATCAACAAAGAATACGCACAGACTGCCCGGTCAAAAGGGAACAAAGAGCGCCGCGTCATTTTCGGGCACACACTGCGAAACGCGCTGATCCCGGTCATCACCCTGGTCGGTTATCAGGTCGGTTACCTTTTCGGCGGGGTCGTGATCATCGAGCAGGTTTTTGCGCTGCCCGGATTAGGCAGACTGCTGCTGAACGGCATTTCCCAGCGGGATTACGCACTTGTACAGGGTTCGATCGTCTTTATCGCTTCTATTTTCGTGCTGGTAAACCTGATTACAGACATCGCATATGGTTTTGCAGATCCGAGGATCCGATATGACTGAAATCACTGCCAATATCTCCGAGCTCAATCGCAAAGCACAGCGAAAACGGAATTTTCAATATTCATTATTCGGCCGACTGCTCCGCAATCCCGGCGGTATTATCGGCGGGACGATCATCCTGATCTTTGTGATAATCGGACTCTTCTCGGATCAGCTCATGCCTTTCGACCCGATCAAAAATTATCCGAAGGAACGCCTTCAGTCGCCTTCGCTGCAACATCCGGCGGGAACGGATGAAATGGGGCGGGACGTTTACAGCCGGCTGATGAAGGGGGCTTCCAACTCCATGGCTATCGCATTTACCTCGGTCGCCTTTGCCGGCATTGTCGGCACAATCCTCGGGGCGATCGCAGGATATACCGGCGGAGCTTTTGACAACCTGATTATGCGGCTGATGGATCTGATTTTTTCGTTCCCGACTATGCTGTTGGCCCTGGCAATCGCAACCGCGCTTGGGACCGGATTTCTGAACACAGTCATCGCGATCTCCATCGTATACCTGCCGATCTTTTCACGAACGGCTCGCAGCACCGTGCTCCAGATCCGTGAATTCGAATATGTGGATGCAGCCCGCTGCATCGGCGCCAAGGATGCCCGTATCCTTTTCCGGCACATCCTTCCCAACGCGCTCGCGCCGCTGATCGTTCAGGTCAGCCTTGGGTTTTCCTGGGCCATCCTGACTGAATCCTCACTGAGTTACCTCGGTCTCGGCACCCAACCGCCGAATCCGTCCTGGGGATCCATGCTGAGCCAGGCGCGGGTCATGATGGAACTGGCACCCTGGCTGGTCATCGGCCCCGGCCTGACCATCATGCTGGCCGTGCTGGGATTCAACCTGCTGGGCGACGCAGTGCGCGATCTGATGGATCCCCGCTTACGTTCGAAGGGGTTATAGTACCCTATGAACAACGCAGAAACGATTCAAATCCGTCCGATGCAGGCGGAAGATGTCGCTGCCTGTGCCCACATCATGGCCGGAAACGCCTTGTGGCAGCGATACGGTGTCACGCCGGAGACAGCGCTGGCGCGCTTTGAAAAAGCGTTTGCCGAAAAAGCCTCGATTCTGGTTGCCGATTCTTCCGGCCGGGCAGTGGGATTTTGCTGGTACCACCTCAAAGGCGCGTTTAACCGTTCCGGTTATATCCAACTGATCGGCGTCGATCCTGCCTGCAAAGGACAGGGTACCGGGAAATTGCTTCTGTTCCAGGCGGAAAAAATAGTGATGCAAGTATCGGATGATATGTTTTTAACCGTTTCCGATTTTAACACTTCCGCACAGGCATTTTATCAAAAGCTCGGCTATGATTTTGTCGGTGAAATTCCGGATTATGTCCTTCCCGGAATCACAGAAAAAATCATGCGCAAAAAGCTGGTTCGCGAACCATGAAAAACGCGTCGCTTTTCCCAAAAACCCGCTTCCTCCTGGATCAGGCCGCCCGGGACGACCGCGTCCCGGCCTCTCAACTGTCCATCCGGAAAAAGGACCGGCTGCTCCTCACCCATGCTGCCGGCTGGATCGACCCGGAGACAAAGCAGCGTCTGACAGGGAACGAAACACTGTTCGACCTCGCCTCGGTCACAAAATTATTCACCACCGCGGCTTTCATGAAATTGACCCTGAACGGCAGCTTGCGGCTGGATGATCCTGTCTGCAGCATCCTGCCGGATTTCACCGGCAGCCGTCCGGTCCGTTCATTTGAGGAACCGCTGGATCCGGAAAATTCCGCGACGTCAGCGGCGGCTTTGCCGGACCGGTGAACGCATCAGAAATCACGTTCCGGCAATTACTCACGCATTCCAGCGGGTTGCCCGCCTGGCTGCCTTTGTTCAGAGAAAAAAACGAACAGGCTGCGCGCAGCCGTGTGATGCAGACTTTTTTTTCTTACCAGCCCAATACTGATGTGATCTATTCCGATCTGGGATTTTTGCTGCTTGGCTGGGCGATCGAAAAGATGAGCGCGCTTCCACTGGACCAGGCCGTACAAAAAACCGTGCTTGCCCCGCTCGGATTGGAGCACAGCTGGTTTCGTCCGCTTGACGAGAATTTCAACCCGCTTTTGCCGCTGCCGGAGGCCGGAGCCGCGCCGACCGGGATCTGCCGCTGGCGGCAGCGCCGCCTGATTGGTGAGGTGGATGATGAGAACAGCGCATTTCTGAAAGGCGTCTGCGGACATGCCGGGATGTTCGGCACGGCGGAGGATCTTTCCGCTTTCGGTTCGGCATTTCTGGCAGGGGATTCGTTCCTGCCCGCCGCAGTCATTCATGAAATGACCCGCTCACAGTCCGTCAGCAAAGACGGGCTGATGAACCGCGGAATCGGCTTTCAGCTTTGGTCGCCGGATCCCGCCGTCAGTTACGCGCCGCTCAGCCGGCAGACTTTCGGGCATACCGGATTCACCGGAACGGTGCTCTGGATCGATCCGCAGCAGGAACTGATCATCGCGCTGCTGACCAATGAAGTCTATAACGGCCGCTTCAACCGAAAAATCGGACCATTCCGACTGGAAGTGATAAAAACGATTCTGGAGGAAACAGAAAAATGAAAATTCTTGGCATGATGTCCGGAACATCCGCCGACGGCATTGACGCGGCGATCCTTGAAATATACGGAGTGATCCCGCAGATCGAGTGGAAGGTGCTTTTTCACCACCATGTTTCCTACCCGGATGCGCTGCGGGATGAGATTTTCGCCTGTTTCCGCCCGGAGAGCAGTTCGGTCGACCGCATCTGCCGGCTGAATTTCGCTTTGGGCAAAGCCTATGGCGAAGCGGCGTTGGAGACGATCCGGGCCGCCGGCCTGACACCGGATGAAATTCAGCTGATCGGGAATCACGGCCAGACACTCTGGCACATCCCGGCCAACCTGCCCGGCGCATCCACTCTGCAGATCGGCGAGCCGGCCATCATCGCAGAGCTCACCGGGCTGCCCGTGATCTCTAATTTCCGCACCGCTGACATGGCGGCCGGCGGACATGGCGCGCCGCTGGTTTCCTTCGCCGACGTCTGCCTGTTCGCATCAGCAGAAAAAGTCCGTGCCGCCCAGAACATCGGCGGCATCGGCAACGTGACCTGGATCCCGAAGATCGGCGACAGCACGCATCCGCCGGTCGCTTTTGACACCGGCCCTGGTAACATGCTGATGGATGATGCTATCGAGCGCATCACCGGCGGACGAGACCATTTTGATCGCAATGGCGACCTTGCCGCCGCAGGTCAGGTCGATCCGGATTTTCTGGCAGAGCTGCTCGCGCACCCTTACCTGCAAATGAGCCCGCCCAAGACTACCGGACGGGAGGATTTTGGCAAACAATACGGCGCGGCGCTGTATGAAGCGAAAACCAGGCGCGCGCTCTCCGACGCCGATTACTTGGCCACACTGACCGCACTGACCGCCCAGAGCATCGCCCGTGCCTACCGTGAATTTCTGCCGACATTCCCGGATGAAGTGATCCTCCATGGCGGTGGCACGCTGAATCCGACGCTGATGGCGATGCTGCGGGATGCGCTGGCTCCGGCGGAAATCTTCACCACCGATCGCTTCGGGATGCCCGCGGAAGCCAAAGAGGCCGCCGCGTTCGCATTGATGGCCTATCAGACCTGGCACCGGCAGGCCGGGAACATC
>CALAEB010000049.1 GCA_937890875.1 uncultured Anaerolineaceae bacterium
TCTTTTTGTCTTGGCGATTTTGTTTTCTGTTATTTCCGTGAGCGCACAGGACACCGTTGAGTTCACACCGATTACTGTCGCGGAACTCTTCGATTGGGGCGCCGCCCAGCAAAATGTTTTTGGTTACCTCAGCGAAGTTGATGGCCTGGTCTGCGAAGCGTTGGAAGATGAAAACTTCGGGAAAACCATTGACTGTTCCACAGAAGGTCTTAAGAACGAAACAACTTTGTACACTTTTTTCTTTACTGACGATGAAGCGCTGTATATGGTGGAAGGTGCTGTAAATTACCTCGGCGACGAAATTACGATGCAAACGTTATATGAGTCACTTGCCGCAAATTTCAGCGAAATTGAGATGGAAGCTTATGAGGCGGGCAATTTTTATGATGCGCTCGCAACTGATTCGGACATCATCGCCTGCGGACTTGTCCCGGATAGCGCGTATGTCTGCGTCATCGGGGTTGAAGAGACAGAAGACACCTACCCGTATGTGTCGGTCTTTTATGCTCACCCTGCGTTCGTAGAAAGCTTTGATTCAGCAGAATAATGCGACCTTACAAACTCTGAAATGAAAGACAGCCCTTCTTGACTGGGCAGTTTTTCATTTCAGAGAGAAAAACATGACCGAGAATGCTCAAAAGCGTTTTTTCCTGATCCCGCGGAGGTCAAGATATCTTCAAGCCGCGTTTCCTTTGTATTCACATTAATGCAACAGATGATTAATCTCTTTTACCTGAGCATAGAGATTTTTATAGCGTTCAAACCGCTCGCGATAGATCCGGTGGTTATTCATGTTGGGTTCGATCGTTTTCCCGGGCTTGACCATATTCTGGGCAGCTTCAGCGATCGATGCAAACCGTTCGTTCGCAACAGCCGCAATTATCGCACCGCCCAATGCGCCGGTATCCTGACAATCCACCGTATAAACAGGTTTGCCAAACATATCCGCCTTAATAGAGAGCCAGGGATCGGATTTGCTGCCGCCGCCATTGACAACCAGATGATTCACCGGGATTCGCGCATGCTCGAGCGCCTCAACAATCAGCATACATTCGTAACTGGAACCCTCCAATAAAGCCTGATAAATTTCCTCCCGGGTGGTTGAAAGGCTTAATCCGAGTATCGTCCCTTTTGCCTGATCATCCATAAATTGTGTGGTTGCGCCGTGCCTGCCTAAACCGGTTTCGTAGTATACTTTTTCCGTAACACGGACCCGTCAGTTCTTTTTTTCGAAGGAAGAATCCCATGAAGCATTTAACCAACCAATCCGGCCGATTTTGGAGAAAGTTCATCCAAATGAAACCACTGGATTGGTTTTTCTGTTTATGGTTTACCTTTTCCGTATGCTTTCTCACAACATTCTATGCTCTCTTTCGGGACGAGATCCTTTCCAAAACAGAATCCGGCCTTATCGCTCTCCTCGCCCTGGCTTCCATTCCTGCCGCAATCCTTTTCTTGATTTTATTTCAGACGAAGCCGCTGCTGAAGATCACGCTTTTCTGCCTCTCCGCCTTCTGCGGACTGCTGATCACTTTTTTCTCTCCCCATTTTCCGGCAGGCAGCTTCAGCCTGATCCAAAATTACGAATTGGAAATCCTTGAGATGGACGAAGGCACGGAAGTTGAACTGGTATGGGCATATTGGGCAGATTTTCCGGAGAAGTCGGACGCTGAAATTATTGACTACCGGCATTACCGTGATATCAGCTATGAACAGTTTGAGAAAAACGGGGATTGGAACATCTCGGAAGAAGGTTTCTTGGCCTCTGCGGAAAAACATGCCTCGCTTCGTCTGAATGTCAACCGGATTCACTTTCATCTGCCCGTCCTGTGCATTAACGCAAAGAACGGCAGAGCGCTCGTCGCGGAAACCTATAACGGTCAGACGAATTTCTATACGCTGAACGGCACGGATGCCGACGCGATGCCCACCAGCGGATTCCGCCATTCATTCGTCCAGTCGATTCTGGCAAAAATCATCGCCGGGCTGGCTGTCGGCGGCGTACTCGTGTTAATTTTCCTGCCAGTTGGGAAGCTCTTCGAAAGGCTGGCGAAAAAGTTCCAGACTGCTTCCCCGCTCCGGAAGAATCGGACTGATCACGCGGCGAATTGGCTCATTCTCACCGCCGCTTTTGCGGCGCCGGTTTTTCTGATGCTGGCGGTATGCGCGATGCTTAAGGTATATCCCTTCGGCACC
>CALAEB010000050.1 GCA_937890875.1 uncultured Anaerolineaceae bacterium
GATCAGCAGGTCATAAGTTCCGTTGCCGGTTTCGGCCGCAGCGGGGATTGAGGTGGAAATCACCAACAGGATGGCCGCCAGCAGCGGCATCAGGAATTTTCTTCGATTGATTTTTTTCTTGTTCATGGAACTTCCTCCTTATCATCAGAATACGGGCGCCTGAATGCTTCCTCTGTAATTCTGACAAGCGCGCTTTTAAGACGGTATTTCCCGGATCCATTTACGCGGATATGGGTCCACTTTATTAAGACGATTGCTGGTCTGAAAGAGTTTCAATTTATAAAAACGAATATGAATATCATGTGAAAACTAGCGGACTCTCATGCTCTATATCATAGATTTTGTGTATATAATATTGAAAGGAAATAGTAATTTCGTAGAATGTCTATTTGAAGATATATGTGAGAATTTTGATTGGAATTATTCCAAATTTTACTTTCATATCAGAATTCAATCTCAAATTTAAAAGGATCAATTCATGAATAAAGAGCGTAAAAATGATCAGGGACGTCTTGTCGAATTTGGCTTCGAGAAAAGAGATGGATATGTTTTTGCCGAAGTCACATCAATAAATTGTCAGGCGCGAGTTTCTGTATTAATTGATGGCAATAAAGTAAATGAAGGACTATGGGTTTTCCCTTCTGATACCAGTTATGCTTCGGCAAAAATTGAAGAAGGACAAAAATACTACTGCGAATGGGAATGGGATGGCAATGTAATACCTTTATAACAATTCTAAATTGCCAATTTACTGAATCGACATCCACCTTTAGCAGATGCGCGGCAGCATCTCGCCGGAGAGGCTGTCCAGAATGCGGTGCGTGCCGAGCGCGGTGCGCAGCGTTACCAGCGGCCTGCCTGTGGCAGTCACCCGCCCGATGAGGGCGGCCTGCGCGCCATAGGGCGCCTGGCGGATGGCGGTCAGCGCCGCTTCTTTTTCCGCTTCCGGCACGATGATGATCAGTTTGCCCTCATTGGCCACGGTGAGCGGATCAAACCCCAGCATCTCGCAGACCGAGGCCACTTCCGCCCGGATCGGGATGGCCGCTTCGTCCAGTTCGATCGTCACCCTGCTCTGTGCCGCGATCTCGTTCAGCGCCGTGCTCAGCCCGCCGCGGGTCGGGTCGCGTAGCACGTGCGTGTGCGGGGCGGCGATTCGCAGTGCGTTCACGATGCCGTTCAGCGGGGCGACGTCCGAAGTGATATCCGCCTGAATGCCCAGCTCGCCGCGCGCGCAGAGCACGGCCATGCCGTGATCACCGAGCGTCCCGCTGAGGATGACCGCATCCCCCGGCTGCGCGTTGGCGCCGTCCGGCTGAAAATCCTCCGCGAGGGTGCCGACGCCGCTGGTATTGATGAACAAACCGTCGCCTTTGCCGCGTTCGACCACTTTGGTGTCTCCGGCGACAATTTCAACTCCGGCTTCCAATGCACTGTTGCGCATCGAGGCCAATACCCGTTCCAGCATCTCGATCGAAAAACCCTCTTCTAGAATGAACCCGGCCGAAAGCCAGCGCGGAACTGCGCCGGCAGTCAGCAGATCGTTGACTGTGCCGCACACGGCTAATTTTCCGATGTCGCCGCCCGGGAAGAACAGCGGCGAGACGATATGCGAATCGGTGGTGACGGCGATGCGGTCCGCACCGGCCGGCAGCGGCAGGCTGGCGGCGTCGTTCCCCTGCGTCAGTCCGTCACTGTGAAGATACTTGTGAAACACGCGCCGGATCAGCTCGGCGGTCAGGCTGCCGCCGCTGCCATGCCCCAGCATGATCGCGTCCGGATGGGCTGCCGGCAGCGGGCAGGAAAAGTTCTCAAAATTGTATGATTGCGTCATACGGTTCTCCGGTACTTATAATATGCCGCGCAGGCGCCTTCGCCGGAGACCATGGTGGCCCCAAGCGGGTGGAGCGGCGTGCAGGCTGTGCCGAAAGCGGGACAGTCCGTCGGTTTTCGCAGTCCCTGCAGGATCTGCCCGGCGATGCAAATTTCGGATTCCTGCGCGTGGATATCGGTGGCCCCGAATTTGATCTCCGCATCATAAGCGGCGAAGGCCGGCCGCAGCTTCCAGCCGCTCTGCGGGATCAAGCCGATCCCGCGCCAGTTGCGGTCGCAGGGCTCGAACAATTCCGCCAGCATGCGCTGCGCGGCCACGTTCCCTTCGGCGGTGACACTGCGCGAATAAGCGTTGTTCACCTGCGGGGCGGCCGTCTCGAGCATCAAAATGGTCTCGTAGATCCCGGCCAGCAGGTCGACCGGCTCAAAGCCGGTGACGGTGATCGGCACGCCGAAGCGCTCACTAATCGGGCCGTATTCCCGCGTTCCCATCACCGCGCAGACATGACCGGCCGCCAGGAATCCCTGCACCCGGTTGGCCGGGGCGGCCAGGATCATCTCCATCGCCGGCGGCACACGCACCTGCGAGACCAGCACGGCGTAGTTGCGGACGCCCAGCCGGTCCGCCTGGAGAATGCTGATGCCGTTGGCCGGTGCGGTGGTTTCAAAGCCGATTCCGAAGAAAACGACTTCTTTCTGCGGATTTTCCTGCGCGATGCGCAGCGCGTCCAGCGCGGAATAGACCACGCGCACGTCACCGCCGCCCGCCCGCACCGAGAACAGGTCCTGGCGGGAACCGGGGACGCGCAGCATATCGCCGTAAGAGGTAAAAATCACCTCCGGCCGCTGGGCGATGGCGATGGCTTTGTCGATCAATTCGAGCGGGGTGACGCAAACCGGACAGCCGGGGCCGTGCACGACTTCAATCTGCGGCGGGAGCAGCTGATCGATGCCGTATTTCATCATCGAATGGGTTTGTCCGCCGCACATCTCCATGATCACCCAAGGTCGCGTGGTGATCTTTTCCAGCGCATGCAGCAGTTTGACCGCCCGTTCTGAGTCGCGGAATGCTTCGTTAAAATTTGTCATATTTTGCAAACTGGATCCTGTCTCCGACACCATTTCGCGTCGGTTCGGGCAACCGGGATCAATAATCGTCTGTATCCGATACTTCATCCAGCACGCGGATGGTTTTCAGCGCTTCCTGCTCGTCCATTTTGCTGATGGCGAAACCGGCATGCACCATGACATAATCGCCGAGGACCGGATCCTGAATGGTGGAGAGGCAGACTTCGCGCAGTGCGCCGTTATAATCCACCATGCCCATGATCAGTCCGTCCGCTTCATAAATTTTGTTGATTTTTCCCGGTATCCCGAGGCACATTGCTTTTCTCCTTGTTTCAGGCGTCTATCGCGCCAATGCTAGAATCATAATTGAAATGATTTTCCGATTGTAATTTTTCCCTGATCCTGCTTGAGAATGTCTCCGCTCCGCCTGACGTGACATATTTCGTCATATAATTTTTGTGCTTTATACAAAAATTATATGACTGCGGTTCCTTCTGTCGGAATTTTGCTTTTGATCTCCTCTTGCTGTTTCATGAGAGCGAACTGAGCTCCTCTGCTTATTTCCGGAGACGTTAATTCGGAAGCGTCTCCGAGTTTCGAATCACCGCATCCGCTATCACTGCCTGACCGAACGCGATACATCCGTCGTTGAACGGCAATTGGCGGGGAAGCAGCACCTCCCAGCCGTTTTGGCGCAGCGTTTTGCGCACGCCATTCAGCAACCGCTGATTCTGCCAGACCCCGCCGGAGAGCGCGACCGCGAACCGGCGGTCATGGTGCTTTTGTTGAATTCTATCGCAGATTTCAAGGCACACGTGGATCAGCGCGTTGTGAAATTTAGCCGAAATTTGCGGCGTTTCACGGCCGTGCCGGAGATCGCTCAAAATTTCCTCCAGAACCGGCTTCCAGCCGATTTGCCCATCCTGCAACGTAAAATGATAAGCCTGCTCACAAGCCGGATCCGCCAGATTTTCCAGTTCGATGGCGGCCTGCCCTTCATAGGTGACCTGCTGGCGGATGCCCAGCAGCGCCGAAACCGCGTCAAACAGCCGCCCGATGGAGGATGTATCGGCACAATTCAGCCGTTGATCCAGCATTGTCCGCAGCAGGCGCTGATCCGGCTTGGAAAGGGTTAACGTTGGCGGGAGGGCCTGATCCCAATTCGGGCCGGAGGCATACAGCAACGCGAATGCCTGCCGGACAGGATTCCGAATGGCGGTGTCACCGCCGATCAATGCGAACGGCTCCAAATGGTACGTCCGGCTGAAGCCGTCTGCGCTGCAAAGCAGCGCTTCGCCTCCCCAGATCGTGCCGTCTGTGCCGTAGCCGGTTCCGTCAAAAGCCAGCCCGATGGCGGGCTGATCCGTGAACCGGCCATGTTCCGCCAGCACTGCGGCGATGTGCGCGTAGTGATGCTGGACGCTGATCAATGGCAGACCTTCCTCCTCGGCCATTTTTTTTGCATAAGCCGTGGAAAGATAGGCCGGGTGCAGATCACGGGCGATTGCCCGTGGGGTGACCCGGAACAGCGATTCATAATGTTGGACTCCCTGCTCAAAAGCGGCGAAGGTTTCCGCGTTTTCCATATCCCCGATATGGTGACTGAGGAAGGCATAATGGCCGCGTGTCAGGCAAAAGGTGTTTTTCAATTCCGGTCCGACGGCCAGAATTTCGTTCAGTTCATGATTCAGGATCAGCGGATTCGGCGCGTACCCGCGAGCCCGGCGGATCATCAGCGGGCGGCCGTCGTCCTCCACCTGCACGACGGAATCGTCGATCCGGGTCATAATCGGCCGGTTGTGGGTCAGCACGCTGTCCGCCAGCGTCCACAGCCTGGACAGGTCCTCAACCGAATCCCCGAAGACGATCGGCTCTTCTGAAAGGTTGGCGCTGGTCATCACTAGCACATCCAGCTCCGGGCGGAGCGCTTCGAACAGCAGCATGTGCAGCGGGGTATAAGGGAGCATGAATCCCAGCGTTTTTTGTCCCGGCGCAAGCGCGTCCGGGAGCGAACAGTCGGCCCGTTTGGACAACAGGACGACCGGCGCGGCCGGGCTCTCCAATAACTGCGCTTCGCTCTCGGTCAGCTGACAGTATTTCCAGATCGCGGATAAATCCGCTGCCATCAGCGCGAAGGGTTTGTCACTGCGATGCTTCCGTTCGCGCAGCCTGTCCAGCGCCTGTGGTTTCAGCGCATCGCAG
>CALAEB010000051.1 GCA_937890875.1 uncultured Anaerolineaceae bacterium
GGACTGGATGATGCTGGTGATTGTGTTATTTTTAATCATCGCAGGGTTGCTGGTTCTGTTCTTTCCAGCTTTCATCAAGAAAAAATAAAGGTTCCGCTCCGATGGAACCTGACTGACAAGGATACTTGCCCAATGATATATCTTAAAGAGAACCAGAAATCGATGGACGCGGTTATTTTCGACTTGGGGAATGTCCTTCTGGATTATTCACCCAGAAGATTCCTCGGCGAAATCGGAATTCATCCGGAAGTTCATGACCGGATCGCGGCCGTCCTTTTTGAAGATGCGGCGACCTGGACGGAATTGGACCGGGGAACCATCACAAACGCTGAATTGATTGAAATTGCCGCGGGGAAAGAGCCCTTGCTGCGCAATGAGATCAAAAAATATGTTCGCGAATGGCCCTATTTTTTCAACGCGATTCCGGAGAATATTGCGGCGCTGTACCGCATCAAAGAAGCCGGCGCGAAGGTGTATGTATTATCCAATTTCGCAATCGAAGTGTTCAAAATCGAGCAGAAACGCAATTCCTTTCTGGCGGATTTTGACGGGTTGATTATTTCTTCTGAGCATCATCTGATCAAACCGCAGCCGGAAATTTACCGGCTTCTGATTGAAAAGTTCCAGCTTAATCCGGAGCGGTCGGTTTTTATTGATGACATTGAGGAAAACGCAAACGCCGCGTTGCGTGCGGGATTAAACGTGATCCATCTTCCCGCCCGGTCAGCGGTCGCGCCGTATTTTATTCTTCCGGAACCCGATTGACGCTCCGCTTCCGGCCCATGAGGGTGAGAATCCAGCCGGGGGGAATATTTTTCGGGGAGCGGGTCGGGTATCCGCGGATAATTTTCGCAAAAATCGAATCATTATCTTTTTCCTGCAATTTGAATTTGGAGAATCGTATTCGAATAAAAAGGAAATTTTGTTGTCCTTTCGGCCTTCCGCTACGGGTTAATTTTTGGAAAGAAAGGTTGTGATTTCCGCAAAGCAAACAAGCAGAGAACCACGGATCTATTTTCTTGTTTCAAGATGCTGTCTTTTTTCAAAAAAAAAGAAACTGTTTGGGAGTCCGCTTGGGATACAATTATCTTAATACAGTATCTATCAACCGTTCAGGGATCCGGGCCGGCTTAATCGGCATTTCTCAACAACCAGGTTTGCCGTTGCGGCATAACCGGAGATGTTGGAGTACCTCCAGCCGGACGGTGAATCGACATGTTATTTATCTGAAGAACACACCGCGTCTTATTTTATGAATTGAGAAAAAAAAATGGAAAAGCCCTTTACCCCGATCACAATTGGAATTGCAGGCGGAACCGCTTCCGGAAAAACTACTTTTGCCCGGGAACTTGTCTCAAGGCTGAAAACTGACCGAATCATTTATATTTCGCATGATTCATACTATAAAGATTTAAAAGACCTCCCCTTTGAAGAACGTATCCAGCAGAACTTTGTTCACCCGGACGCGCTGGAAACAGACCTGATGATCGCCCATATCCTGAAACTGAAGAACGGCGAAAGCGTTGATATCCCGGTTTACAGTTTCAAGAACTATATCCGTCTGCCTGAAGTGAGGCATGTCTCGCCGCAGCCGGTCATCATCGTCGAAGGCATGCTGATCTTTGCCATCGCAGAACTGCGGGAAATCCTGGATGTGAAAATTTATGTGGATACCGATACCGACATCCGTTTCATGCGCCGTCTGAAACGGGACATCGAAGAACGCGGACGAACGGTCGATTCAGTTTATGAGCAGTATCTCCGCGAAGTGCGTCCGATGCACGAAGCTTTCATTGAACCGTCCAAACGATATGCCGATATCATCATCCCCAGAGGAGGACGCAACAAAATTGCGCTGGACCTGGTCACAGCCCGGATCCGCTCTTACCTAAATTGAAGGCATTCCTTTTCCAGAGGGCGGTTCTGCCGCTGAAATTCAGGATGAACTGGCAGCAGTCATATTCCGCTAAAACCATCGGCTGTTGTTCATGTTATCCGCAAACTCGTTACATTTGTCCGACAACTTGAGGATAAATATTTGCCGATTCAATATTGACAAATGATTTTTCCCGTAGAATAATCAGCGGTAGTTCAAAACAGATGTCTGACGTTTATCGGATTGGAGTCTGCCGCGGCGATGAATCAGGAATTCGAAATACGGGGATCCTTTTTGAATAAAAGCGAGCCGCAGCGTGCCTGCTGGTCATTCAAATTTTCGGGAAGCTGATCCTAAATTTGATTCGGGTGTCAAAAGGGCAAAATTTCCAAAAAGGAGTTATTTGCTGTTCTGTTTTTCGACAATTTGACTTTTGGCACTTTAATGAAATTTTGAACTGCCGGGCAATCGGGCTATACTTAACGGAACACAGTTATATTGATTTTTTGCAAAAGGCCGGACACAGATCGACACATGTGCCATTCACAAAAGTTCTGGAGGCGATAATAAAAATGAGCGAACCAATACAATTTACCCTGAACGGGAAACAAGTGAAATCAATCCGGAAAGCGAATGAACGCCTGCTGGATGTTCTGCGGGAAGATTTCGAATTGACCGGCGTAAAATGCGGATGCAAGGAAGGGGAATGCGGCGCCTGCTCAGTTCTGGTTGATGGACAATTGGCAAATTCCTGCATGGTGGCAATAGGCAGCATCGAAGGCAGTGAGATCACAACGATCGAAGGGTACAGTCAGACCAAACGGTTTGAGGTGCTTTCCGACGCATATGCCCAGACCAGCGCTGTGCAGTGCGGTTTTTGCATCCCGGGAATGGTGCTCGCCTGTGAGGCACTGTTGTCGCACAATCCCGATCCGACGGACGCCGAGATCCGAAAAGGAATCTCCGGCAATCTCTGCCGCTGCACCGGGTATAACGCAATTGTGAACGCGGTCAGGATTGCAGCGAAGGAAGGAAAAGGATTATGGTAGGCTTAGCCAACGGATATATGGTTTACGATTTGCAGGAAGCTTTGAAAATCCGCTCCGAACAGGATGTGATCCCTTATGCCGGCGGCACGGACCTGATGATCAACCCGCCGGAAGACGCGGTCTACCTTTTTTTGAATAAAATTCCGGAAATGCGCCGGATAACAACCGACCGGCAGTATATCCGGATCGGAGCAGCCTGCACCTATACCGAAATCGCCAAAAACGCGGAAATACCGCGGATTCTAAAGG
>CALAEB010000052.1 GCA_937890875.1 uncultured Anaerolineaceae bacterium
GATTCAGCAGATCGAGTCGTTCCTGCGCCGCTTTCAGCAAATATTTTTCATAAAAATCTTGCATTCCGCCGGCAAGGATCACCAGTTTGCTGTCGAAAATTCCCGCCATGGTCGCGGCCATATTAAACAACCCGCTAACCAGATTCTCACGGAACCGGTGTTTTTCGTCCGTATCGCAAGCGTCTAAAACGGCTTCGGGAGTGGCATTAAAAAAACGTTTCGCATCCCGATTGATGGCTGTTCCTGACAGAATATTTTCCATACAATTATTCTTGCCGCAATAACAGAGCACATCGGAAGACACACCGCATGAAGTATGGCCGATTTCCGGATGAATACCGCCCGGAACACGGAAAAGTGTATAACCCACCCGGATGGAACATCCGACACCTGTTCCCAGAATAACGAGCACGGTATTACCGGGATCTGTTTCCCCAAGTGTTGCGATTTCGCCTAGGTGCGCGGTGTTGGCATCATTCTCAAGATACACCGGCACACCCAGATCATCTTCGACAGCACGCGTGATACATAATCCCTCCAGACCACTGAGTGTATAGGCGTTGAGAATGTAGCCGCTATTGATATCAACCGGGCCGGTACAACCGATCCCGGCAGCCAGCAGTACGCCATCCGTAACTGAATCCATCTGTTTCCGGATCGATTCCCGCAAAGATTTCAGGAAAACATCCGGGCCGTTTATCGATTGTGTAAGGAAGAAATCCGTGCTGAGCACCTTGCGTTCGGAATCCATCAGCAGGGTCTTAACACCGGTTCCACCGATGTCGATGCCGCAAAAAAGGTTCATTCCTTCACTCCTCCGGACACAAGCCCTTTGACAAGTGCCTTCTGACAGATCATGCCAATAATGACCGGGGGTGCGGATGCCAGAACGCCGCCCGCGGCAATCAGGTTATAGTTCGACTGCCGGCCGGATGCCAAGTTGGAAATCACCACCGGAAGCGTCATAGCCGATTTGCTGCTGGTGAACAGCATGGCATAAAAATACTCATCCCAAGCCATAATCAGCGCCATTAACGCTACCGTACCCAGCGCGGGCAGCAGCAGCGGTATGACCACCTTCATCAGACGGTCCCAGACGCCCGCGCCGTCAATAATGGCGGCTTCTTCCAGTTCAAGCGGAATGTCATCGATGTTTTCTTTGATCAGCCACACGCAAAATGGCAGGATGATCGTGCAGTAAACCAGCGCCAGCGCCAGCGAATTATCCATCAAATTGAAACGCACCAGCATTTTGTAAAGCGGTATGCAGTACGCTACCGGCGGCAGCATAAAAGTGAAAATCGCCGCAGCCAAAATGAGGTTCTTGCGTCCCTTGTAACGGGAAAACACCCAGGCTGCCGGTACTGTCACCAACAGCGAGATTGTCACAGCGGTCACAGCCGTCGTCAGGCTGTTCCGTAACGCATTCAGGAACATTTCCCCACGGCTGTTAACGCCCATCGTCAACAGTTCTTTGAATGATGAAATATCCAATTGCCGCGGAATCCAGTGCAGCGGCTTCGACGTCAGATCGGTCGAAGAACTGATCGACATGATAACCAGCCACAGGAACGGCGCGATGATATAGACCATCAGCACAACCAAGGCGAAGTATTGTAAGATTCGTGAAAACCTGAGTTTTTTCATAATACCTACCGCTTCTGCCTGTTAAGCGCACGCATATAGACAAGGATGAGGAGGATGATAAAGGCAACCACAATAATCGCAAAAGCAGAACCGGAGCCGATTCTGGAGTTGGTAAAAGCTTCCTGATAAACAAAGATACTGGCTGACCGTGTCTTGTTGGCCGGACCGCCTTTGGTCATGACGTAGATGATATCAAACACCTTGACAGCTTCAATGATCCGCAGGACCATCGCCACTTGCAAAGAGGGAATGATATACGGCATAGTGATATAAATGAAACGCTGCCAGCCATTGGCGCCGTCGATTTTAGCCGCTTCGATCTGCTGTTCCGGCAGACTTTGCAGGGAAGCCAGCACGATCATCGCCACCAGCGAGAAGTTCTTCCAAACATCGGCAAACATGATGGAACCCAGCGCCTTGTCCGCACTGCCCAGCCAGCTGACATATTTGTCAATCAATCCAAGTTGATAAAGCAGAGAATTCAGCGCGCCGTATTCCGGATTATAAATCAGCCGCCACATGATGGCGTTCACCACCGTGGGAACTGCCCAGGGCAGGATCAGGAATGCGCGTACGAGCCGCACACCCTTCAGTGGTTCATTAAGAAGCAGCGCCACCGCTGTGCCTATGATGACTTCAGATGTCACCACTACCAGTGCGAACAATCCGGAGACTTTCAGCGATGACAGAAAACCGCTGTTTTTAAATGCACTGATGAAATTCTTGAGCCCGACAAAACTCGCGGGCTCAGTATCCAGCAGACCCGAATTCGTGAAACTGAAAATAACGGTCTGCACGAGCGGCCAGCCGATGATTATTCCCATGATCAGAATCATGGGAATAATCATATAAAAATAATTACCGGTACGCTTGCGGCTCATAGCCTACTGAAGCGCGTTCATCTGCTCAACCGCCGCATTCAGGGCATCCTGGGCTGAGGCATCGCCATAGAGCGCGCTCTGGATGCTTTCCTGGAGGATCGCGGAAGCTTCCTGGTAATTCGGAACGCTCGGGCGGGCATTCATGATATCAAACGCCAGTTTTGCGGCTGCGACGAGATCTTCGCGGCCTTCGATGATTGCGGGATCGTCATAGGATGCAGTCCACACCGGCAACTGCAGGTTTGAATAGGTATCCTGAAGTTTTTTGTTGGTAAGATACAGAATGTACTCCAGCGCTTCTTCAGGATGCGCGGACTTACTGATGACGGACAGTCCCATGGAACCGCTCATTGCTGCATTTTCGCGTACGCCTTCCTTACCGGGCAGGACCATGACGCCGACCTGGTCTGCAGTCAGGGAGCTTTCCGCGGGATCGCTGGCCATTGCATACATGTAACCCCAGTTCAGTGTAAAGGCTGCGTCACCAGCTGAGAAGACACGGCGGACATCCTCTTCCAGATATTCAAGTGAGTTCGGGTTGAGCAAACCTTCGTCCTTAAGGCTGATCAGGAATTCCAGAACGTCCACGCCGCTTTCCTGAACGATCCAGTTACCATCGGCATCCTGATAATCCTTACCATAAGCTTCCATAAAGTTGGAGTACACGCAGATCAGCGCTTCGGCCTGTGCCATGCTGAATACGAAGGGATATTCAACGACACCCTTTTCCTTCAGTGCTTTGGCCATTTCGACCATTTCTTCAATACTCTTGGGAGCTTCTTCGTATCCGGCTTCGGAAAGCATGGACTTGTTATAAAACAGGAACATGGTATCCAGGAACCATGGCAGGCCAAAAACCTGGTCATTCTTGGTCACGAAATTCCATCCGCCGCCCAAAACGCCGTCTTTGTATTCCTGCGGGATTTCTGCGGTGATATCTTTGATCATGCCCTTGGAGGCATATTCAGCGAACCAGATATCATCCACAAGCACTGCATCATACGGGCTGTTGGAACCATAAGCCAACATGGTCTTATTGCGCAGTTCTTCGTATGGAACAAATTCGGTCTGAACTTTGATATTCGGATGGGCTGCCATGAAGTCTGCTGTCATGTCATTGACATTTTCTTCAGAATAAGCAGCCTGTGCCATCCCAAGGAAACGAAGTTCAACGGTTTCGTCCGCAGCGAAAACTGAGACTGCGGTCAGCAGACAGATCGCCAAAACAAGTAAAACACTAATTCTTTTCATTCTCTTTTCCCTTTCTATTTTCTTGGGTTACGTTTTCAGAACATAACACCAAGCTTATACTCCCACCTGGTTGACCAGTGTAAGATTCGACGACATATTGGCTAGGCAGAAATGGATGGCTCCTATTAGACCGTATTGATCGGTCTCGATTGCGATCAGTTTTGGCAGGTTGTTTCCGGGGATGTAGTTGTGCAGCATCTTTCCGATGATCGACGCTTCTGCAACTGTAATTCCCGGAGAGCGAATCGCAATCACTTCCGGATTAATCATCGAAACAAAATTTGCGATGATCCGCGTGAGCATCTTGTAATATATCCGGCTTGTATTTTCATCCGCTGAATCGTCCGCCATTTTTCTGCTTAATGGGAGGAACTGAATTTCCAGGCTGCCCGCGGAACCAGCCGGTTCATCATCCCGATCGGATTCTGACAGTGACATGTACCCCAGCTCGCCGGCAAAACTGCTGAAACCACGCAACAGTTTCTGGTTCAAAATCGTTCCGGCACCGATTCCGTCCTCTCCCGCATATATGAAAACCATGCTGTCATGCGCAGGAATCAGTTCTGAATAAAAATAGCCGACAGCCATCAGTTTCACATCATTTTCGATAAAGGCCGGGATATGGTATCGCTTTTCAAGCGCTTCTTTCAGAGAGAAGTTCTCCCAGGAAGGGATCATTGGAATGCTCGAAATGCCGCCGTCCTCAGAAACCACGCCCGGAACGCCTACCCCGATCGCTTTGATCGCGTTTTTCCCGAAACGGGCAAGATAGTCATCGATTAAGTCCGTCAAAGAGCGAAATGTATCTATCGTTGAACCATGAGGGATCGGGGTGAACTTTGCTTCAATTTTTTCGCCGATAACATTCGTGACGCAGGACTGAAACTGCTCATTCAAACAAAAGACCACGACAGCTCTCGCTGCATCTTTGTTGATCGAATACGACTGCGCTTTTCTACCCAATCCGCCTTCTGAAATCACGTCCCGACAGACCAGGCCATCTTCTTCAAGCCGGTCGACGATCTTGTTGACCGTGGGAATGCTCAGCCGGGTCAGGCGTGCGATTTCCGGTTTCGTGATCGGCCCGTGCGAAATTATAAGGTTCTTGATGATGTCTTGATTGAACTGCCTGATCAAATGCGGATTACCAACCTGCATGGAATTCCTCGACATATTATTTAATAAAGTTTATTAATTCAATTCTATGTTTTTTTGTGAATTCCGATAAATGACAGATGTAATATTCTGTACCCGTGATATGTCAGTAAAACAGAAAATGTCTCAAAATAATGAGCCATTCTATGTATTTTGCGCTCCCGGCAATTCTGCCGCCTATTATTCGTGTACCTCTCTGCAGCCGTCTCCTGTATGATCGTTACCTGTCCTGCATCTTCAATGCTCATTCATTTTTTATCTTTTGATTATCGCAGCTTCATACCGGGGATGTCATTTTTGCTGATACCTTATCAGGGATGAACGCATCGCTGATCATCAACATAGCATTAATGTTAGCTTTACATGATTCGGAATCCATGCTATAATCCCGTGTCGCGCTTAAACTGCGCCGAAATTGATGCAGCCCTTGCAAGGTTAGGAATTTATTATGACTGATATATTAAGAAGCATAGAAGCCCCTGTCAACCCGAACATTCCTGATTTACTCCCGGGAGACAATGTTTCCGTTCATGTGAAAATTAAAGAAGGCAATCGGGAACGTATCCAGGAATTTAAAGGAATTGTTCTTTTCACCCATAACAACGGAACCAATTCCACATTCACTGTCCGCCGCGTCGCTTCCAACGGGATCGGTGTCGAACGCACTTTCCTCACCCGGTCACCGCGGATCGATAAGGTTGTCGTCGAGCGTCACAGTAAAGTCCGCCGCGGCCGGCTTTATTTCCTGCGCGCACGCAGCGGGAAAAGCGCACGGCTCAAGCAGAAATTCTAATCCGAATCGCGGGCTGCGCGGGGAAATTTGTAATCAAAAGCATTGGAGGAGGTGTCTCAGAAATCAGGAGGCGCCTTTTTTTGTTACATTCTTGGCACTTTGTTTCATGCCCAAAAAAACAGACACTGAGGGTAAATCCGGAACATTTACCCTCAGATTTTCCCGCGACCGCAGAAATATGGCGGCAAAGGAGCCGAGTCAACACAACGGCGCCGAAAATCGGGCAGTCGGACCCTGATCAGGCATGATCTCAATAAACCGCACGCAGGATGATAAAATGAACCCGAAAAAACCAATTATTGCCATCGTCTGCAACCAGGACTTCCCCGAAAAACCGGAAGACGTAAAAACCAACGATGTAAACCAGCGTTATACAACGGCCATCCTTAACGCGGGCGGATTGCCGGTGCTGATCCCGGTCGAATTCCCGGTCTCGGAAATCGCCGTCCTGCGGACAATGGCTGACGGCATATTTCTTGTCGGCGGGGAAGACGTCGCCATCGATCAATTCGGCGGCAAGCCGCATCCTTCGGTCTCGGTGCCCAACCCGGAGCGGGACGCTCTGGAAATTGCGCTGACCCGGCTGGCAATCCAGACCGATTGGCCGATCCTCGGCATCTGCCGCGGGGTCCAGTCGATGAATGTCGCGATGGGCGGAACGCTGTATACCGACATTGCCGACCAGTTTTCGACCCCGATCATTCATAACAGTCCAGAGGGCACACCGCGGGATGCCGTGATCCATCCGGTCCGTTTGCAGCCGGATTCTCAGGCCGGGACAATATTCGCAGAACGGGAGATCCCGGTCAATTCCTTCCATCACCAGGCGATCAAAGACCTTGCGCCCGGTTTTACGGCTTCCGGATTTTCTCCGGACGGATTGATCGAAACAGTTGAATTCCCCAAAAACCGCTTCGCGGTCGGTGTGCAATGGCATCCGGAATGCATGCAGGAAAGTCCGGTACAGAT
>CALAEB010000053.1 GCA_937890875.1 uncultured Anaerolineaceae bacterium
GTTGGGATCGGCGACGGGTAAAAAGTCCTGATCCTCTTCATCGGCACTTTTTTTCAGGAAGTCCTGATGATCATGGACAACGTCAAAAGTGTGCCGCGGGAGTTGATCGAAGTCAGCGCCACATTCGGCTTGTCCCGCCGCGAAATTCTATCGGACGTCATCCTCCCGTATGCCCTGCCGGGCATTTGGGACACTTTCCGGATCACCATCGGCTGGGCCTGGACGTACTTGGTCGTGGCTGAATTGGTCGCCGCCAACGTCGGCCTCGGGTACCGGATCATGCGGGCACAGCGTTTTTTGCAGACGGAATCCATCCTGTTGGGAATCATTATCATCGGGCTGATGGGGCTGACCACAGACATGCTTTTCAAACTCGCGTACCGCCGCATGTTCGGTTGGATGGATCGCAAAGGATAACTCAGATGAAACAAGCCGCGTTAGAAATCCGCAATGTCCGGATCAGTTTCTCATCCGGACGGCAAAAAGAGATTATTGCGGTGGAAAATATATCTTTTTCCGTCGCAGAAAATGAATTCGTGTCGATCATCGGTCCTTCGGGCTGTGGAAAATCCACCCTGCTACGGGCAGTGGCCGGGCTGGAACAGACAGAACAGGGTGAATGCCGCGTAGACGGAAGACTGACGGATCTGCCCGGAGCTGACCGGGGCATGGTCTTCCAGACATACACGCTTTTTCCCTGGCTGAACGTCCGGGAGAATATCCGGTTTCCGCTGAAAAAAAGTTCGCTTTCGAATGCAGAAAAAGATGCGTTAGTCGAGCAGTATCTTCAACTGATCGGATTAGACGGATTTGGAACAGCCTACCCTAATCAACTTTCAGGCGGAATGCGGCAGCGGGCCGCAATTGCCCGCGCGCTGGTTTATCAGCCGCGGATCCTGCTGATGGACGAACCCTTCGGAGCACTGGATTCGCAAACCCGGATGCTGATGCAGGAACTGCTGCTGGAAGTCTGGGAGAATCAGCGGTCCACCGTATTATTCGTAACCCATGACGTCGAAGAAGCGATCCTGTTGTCAGACCGTGTAATGGTCATGAGTGCCCGCCCGGGACGGATCCAATCGGTCATTGACATCAGCCTCCCCCGTCCCCGTTCATTGACAGAACTGGAGCGCAGCACGGAATTTATAACCTACAAGACGCAACTGCTGGCGCTCGTGCGAGAGGAAGCGCGCCGGGCGCAATCGTTTTCGAATTGAATCCGAGCTCCATTCCGGGTCACACCGGAACCGGATGAAGGGTTTTACTCACAAAGACAGGCTTTTTGCGCATCTTTTACCCGGATATCTCAAGATATTGAACCGGATTTTCCTCGTGTCAATCCGACATTTTTCTTCTACAATATTAAAATATCCGGCTGCGCGGAATATGGAAAAATTCCGCTGAAATTATTTTGCGAAGTTCAATAAAAACATGATCTCCTTCCGCATCGCTGATTCACCAAATTCATCTTGAAAATATCTTGACAAGCACACTATAATGTAATCATACAAGCGGTTTATTCCGGTAATTTTGTGATTAGAGGAGAGAAAAATGGATAAGCAGTGGAATGGAGCAGCATTTTTTAAGATGATGGCTGCGAATGAAAAAGCAGTCGCCGCATTATACCGGCAAATTGCAGACAATGCCAAGTTCGGCGGCAAATTTTTTGAGAACCTGGCCAAGGACGAGGACCGTCATTACGACATCTATACGGCGCTTCTCCGGAAATTTGAAGGCAGCAAAGAGCTGACGGTTGAAGTATCAGAAGAGAAGGAACAATATCTGAACCTTCTGATCGAAAATAACATGCTGAAAGATGCCGAAAAAATTCTTAAAAAAGCGGCAAAGGTTACCAATAAAGATGAGATTTATGATCTGGCGGAACGTGCCGAACGCGATTCTGTCCTTTTCGTCGAAGAATTAATCAATTTGTTCCCGAATTTACAGCCAGAAGATTTCCGTATTGTGCTCCAGGA
>CALAEB010000054.1 GCA_937890875.1 uncultured Anaerolineaceae bacterium
TGGTGGCGTTGGATTATTCGGCGCAGATCTCGGGGCAGACGCCGCTCCCGTTGGGAGAGATGGTGGATAAGCTGCCGAAAGTGGAGCAGATTCCGGAAGAATTAGAGGAACAGATCTCCCGTCAGAAATCCCTCCTGTACCGGATGGGCGCGATCAATCCGGAAGCGATTGAAGAGTATAAAACCGTCCGGGAACGGTTCATCTTTCTGCAGGAACAGAAAAACGATTTGGAAAAAGCGGATCGGGATCTGCGGAAAGTAATTGAAGAGCTGGATGGGATGATGAAGAACGCATTCCAGATCACCTTTGAGAAAGTTCAGCTTGAGTTCAAAGCGATGTTCACCCGGCTCTTCGGCGGCGGTTCAGCCAGGCTCATCCTGACCGAGCCGGATGATCTGACTCGGTCAGGAATCGACATCGAAGCAAAATTGCCGGGGCACCGCGAACAGGAGTTGTCCCTCCTTTCCGGCGGGGAGCGCAGCCTGACATCCGTCGCGCTCGTCTTCGCACTGCTGCGAGTGAGCCCGACGCCTTTCTGTGTTCTGGATGAAGTGGACGCGGCGCTGGATGAGGCAAACGTCGGACGATTCTGCGAATTGCTCAGGGAATTAAGCCGGGAGACGCAATTTATCGTCATCACGCACAACCGGAACACGGTTGAAACGGCTGATGTAATTTACGGGATCACCATGGGAAGAAACTCCGCCAGCCAATCGGTCAGCTTGCGGCTGGATGAAGTCAGTAAAGATGTTCTGAATTAGCCGGGAATCCGAAACGCTGTAAGTCAGCTCTCCGGCTGGTTCGTGTCCTGCTCACGCTGCAATGAACGGATACCGTTGCGGATCTGGTTCATGGATCGGTCCATCTCATATTCCAGCCGCTTTAAAGTATCCAGCGCGTATTTATCCGCCTCGCGTTTAATCACTTCCGCTTCGGTATACGCCTGGGAAATAATCTGGTCCGCGCGTTTTCTTGCCTCGATCGTAATCTCATTGGAAGAAATCAGTTGTTCGCGTTTCTCTTTGGCGATTTCAATCGTTCTTTCGTGTTCTTCTTTAGCCTGGGCCAAAATCCGGTCGCGCTGCGCCAAAACCTGCTGGCTTCTTTTCACCTCGTCCGGGATTGAAACGCGCATCTGGTCAATAATATCCAGCATACGGTCCTCGTCCAAAATAACATTATGGGTCAATGGAATTGAACGACCTTGACTGAAAAGTTCTTCCAGCTTATCCACAAGATTCAGAATATCCATAGTCCCTCCGACTTCCCCTTATAGTCTCCGGCTCACATCAATATTCGCAAGCCAAACCCTGTTTTCCGAAATTAATGCCTTTGTTGTCGTATTCCCCGGTTGAACCGGGGAATACGACAACAAAGGAAGATTCCTGTTCGAAATTATAAATCCCGTTTTTCCCGATCTATCCATTCGGAATATGAAAAAATATGTTCAATTCTTTTTTATTCGAAAAAAAATCTCATATTCCGAATTGTCGTTCCCAACCGGCGGAATCCCGGGAGATCTCCGCACTGTTCAACTGTTTCTTTATTTCATATTCATCCAAACTTGCCTGCCAAACATCGCATCCGGCCGGATCGCCTTTTAATCTGCTGTTCAAAGTTAACCCTGCAATA
>CALAEB010000055.1 GCA_937890875.1 uncultured Anaerolineaceae bacterium
CAGAATGAGCACTTTCGCCTCAATATCGACTGCGCGGACAATCGCGATCATCTGTTGGACAGCGATGGAATAAGAATCCAGCGGCTGGGTTACGTCCAAATGCAAATCAAATCGCTCCAGCAGCGTTTCTGCGTTCTGGTTCATTTTTCCCCAATCGATCGCAATCCCTTTCATCGGTTCACGCCCGATAAAAATGTTTTCGGCAACGGATAAATGCGGACAGAGATTAACTTCCTGATAAACCGTGCTGATCCCTATTTTTTGTGCTTCCAATGGGTTCCTGGGGCTGATTTCTTTTCCTTCAAGCAGAATTGTGCCGGCATTGCGCTTGTTGATTCCGGTCAATACTTTAATCAGCGTTGATTTCCCGGCGCCGTTTTCACCCAGCAGTGCGTGAATTTCGCCATGATTCAGTTCAAAATGGACATCATGAAGCGCAACCACGCCCGGGAATCTCATAACAATATTTTTCATCTCAAGCAGGACAGCTTCAGATTCCATAGTTGTTTATCCTCCTGATGCAAGGATAGCGTAATCGTGAATGATTGTATTATAAATGAGTTCGATGGAAAGTCCGTCCGGAACAATTGTCCCGGACGGATAACTTATTCGATGGTCCGAAAATCAGCCGCAAATGATCAGTACTTGCGGGTCGGCAGGTCTTCGGCTGCAGTTTCCTGGCGGTAAATGCCTTCGTCCGACTTGATCCATTTTTCAACTTCCTCACCGGCGGCCAGTTTGAACGCCGTATCAAAAAATTGCGGGCCGAGCAGCGGATTGCATTCCACGGTTACGTTGGCTTCACCGGCAGCCATGGCTTCAAAGATACCTCTCACGCCGTCAACAGAAACGGTTTTGACGTCGACGCCCGGTTTTAACCCGGCTTCTTTGATCGCCTCAATCGCGCCCAACACCATATCATCGTTATGGCCATACACGCCGTTGATGTCAGGGTAGGTCTTCAGGAAGGATTCCATGACCTGTTTCCCCAGCGCGCGGGTGAAATCACCTGTCTGCGAAGCGACAATTTCGATATCCGGATAGTTCTTCAATTCTTCTTCAAAACCGGTCTTGCGGTCATTCGCCGCAGAAGCGCCGACAGTCCCTTCCAACTGGACGATTTTTCCTTTTCCATCCAGCAGCCTGGCCATCTCAATCGCGGCATTCTTGCCTTCTTCAATGAAGTCGGAGCCGATGAATGTGGCATACAGATCGTCAGGGACGTCTGCCATCCGGTCGATCAGGATGATCGGAATTCCGGCTTCTTTGGCTTCGGTAAAAACAGCTTCCCAGCCGGTTTCAACGACCGGAGCGACGCCGATCACGTCAACGCCCATATCGATGAAGTTCTTAATGGCGTTGATCTGGTTCTCCTGTTTTTGCTGACCATCAGAGAATTTAAGGTCGATAGTGTCCTTATTTTCTTCCGCATAAGACTGAATGGATTCAGTCTCCGCATCACGCCAGCCGGATTCCTGACCGATTTGAGCAAACCCGACAACAATTTTGTCCGCAGCTGCCGCCGGTGTGGCGATCAGCACAGCCAGTAACAGGCAGAGGACAGACATAACAGCAAAGTTTTTCTTCATTTTTTCCTCCTATTGGAATGTTTGATTTTCCAGCGGTACCGATTCGGTACATTTTTATTGTATGAAAATACAAAAAAAATGTTTACAAAAAAAAGATCGATTTGTTAAAATTTTTAGCATGCCGGAAAAGTTCCGCCTGTTTTTTGTAAATTTCCGCAAAAAATATTATTGATCGGAATAAATTATCGGAGTTAAAAAACACCGGCGCGAAAAGCAAATCGCGCCGGTGTTTTTTCTGTTGACAGAGAACTTTTTTCAAAGACCGGTATTACCGGAAATAGATCGTCGTTTTCCCCGCATCCTGATCCAGAGCAATGTTCAGCGTCGTGGAACCCCGGTATCCTTCGGTAGGGAGGACTTTAATGCAGGAAACAAATTTTTCCGGCAGACGGCACCAGCGTTCCGCGACATTGGGCTGATTCTGCAAAAATTGATGGTCAAAAACACTTTCAGGCGCGTAGG
>CALAEB010000056.1 GCA_937890875.1 uncultured Anaerolineaceae bacterium
GCCGTTGTTCCAGGCGGTTTCCGCGTTTTGCCATAGCCGCAGAAAATCGGAAATCTGGTCCGCCAGTTTCTCGCCCGCGTCCTCCTGCAATTCCTGTTTTCCCATTGATGCCAGTTTGTGGACCATTTCCCGAAGCCCGGGGTTTTCAAACAAGGCGGTCATTTCCCGCTGGATCAGACTGGAAAGATCGATCGAGTCATCCGGAATCGCGTTCACGTCCTGCCGCCGTTCGATCAAATCAATGAAAACTGACTCGAGCTCGGAGATTTTAAAAGCCGCAAACAAACGGTGGAATGCAGGCTGTTCCGCCATCTCGCCCATCCAGATTTCCACCGTCCGTTTTTTGATCAGCGACGCCTGATTTTCATCCAGAATGGAGAACGCAGGATCCAGCCCGGCTTCCGCAAAACTGCCGTGCAGGATACGGGCGCACAGGCCATGAATTGTTCCGATCAGCGCTGAGTCCATACCGCTCAGCTTTTCCTGCCATTTTTCCCGTTCGGACGCGTCCGGGGCCGACAGGATGAGCTCGTTCAGTGTCCGCCGGACGCGGAATTTCATCTCGCGGGAGGCCTTTTCGGTGAAGGTGATGGCCAAAAGTTCTCCCGGCATCAGCCCCTCGTCCAGCAGCGTCAGATAGCGTGAAACCAGCGTGTGAGTTTTTCCGCTGCCGGCCCCGGCGGTGACGACAACGTCCCGTTCGCGTTCGGTCGCGACTGCCCGCTGGGAATCGGAAAGACGGCTCAGCAATTCGGAAAGTAGGGTCTGGGTCATGGTCAGAGCAGCCTCAAATAAATCACCCAATTTCAGACAATGCTGCGGGAAAACCGCTTCCCGCAGCATTGTCTGAAATTGGGTGATTTTTTCCAGAATGCTCTGCCGGAAGGTCGGCGTGCGGTCCCATTCGTCCCGCAGCATAAAACTGCTCAGTTTCAGCCCGCTCTTTTTGCTGGCCAGCAGCGACCAGTAGAATCCTTCTTCGACTGGGCCCATCTGCAGCACGTCCGCGGCTGCCAGCGCGTACAGAAAAATTTGCATCCGCCGGCCGCTCCAGAAGTCGTCCATGGAGAGATGTGCGGATCCGGTTTTATAATCGATCACCCGGAAACGTCCGTTTGCATTCCGGTCGATCCGGTCGATAATGCCGCGGAATTGGAGCGTGCCTTCCGCTGTCTCGACCGACAGCGGCGGGATTTCCCCCGTTCCGAACCGCTGCTCCAGCGCATGCACCTGCCATCCGGCGCTGTCCGCTGACAGTCCGGCCAGTGTTTTTTGCAGCTGCCGGTGCAGCTGCTGCTGTTCGAACGGCCAGAGCGCGGAAGGGCGGAAACGATATTTGCGCGGTGCTTCCGCAAAAACCCGGTCGCAGATTTCCTCCATTCGGGAAACCAGCGTTTCACTGTCAGTCAGGTCATCCATGTCTGAAAATGTCAGCTGCAGGATTCGGTGAAGCAGCGAACCCAACTGCAGTGTATCCAGTCCGTATTCCGCCGCCGGTGCCGGCGTCAGCTGCAAGCCTTCGGTGATGAAATAGCGCAGCGGGCAATAGAGAGCGGTTTCGAGCTGAGAAGCCGAGTATATTTTGTTTTCCGGCTCCGCTTGGTTAAAATGGAGCTGTAACTGGACAGGATGGTTTTCCTGTCCGCCGGCTGTACCGGCAGGCTGCGGAGCGTCCGGCGGGTTTGCATCCGTCCCATTGTAAAGTGCCTGCCAAAACCGGCGCTCACCGGGGGATGCCGCCTCGGATAAGGCGCGCGGTGACGCGGAGCGAATCCGTTCGATGATTCCGGCTGGGGAAAGCCGGCGGATCTCGGCCCAATATTGGGCTTCTTCCCAGGGTTCGCCTTCATCGGTCAGCGCCGGCCGGCTGATCAGCAGATAGCGGTCTGCACGGGCAATCGCCTGAATAAAAAGAGCGTTCTGGTCGTTTGGCTCCAAAGCGGGCAGTCCGATCCGCTGCCGGAAAGTCGGATCCGGAACCGGGTCATCCGCCGCGGGAGCGGGGAAAAGCCCCTCCGAAAAACCGGTCAGCGCCGCCGCTTCAAAGCGGGCTCCGCGAGCCCAGGCGATGTCACCGACAAAAACCGATTCATATCCGCCGGCAGGCGGTTCCTGTGTTTCGGCTGCCGATAAAATCCCGTTCAGGTTTGACAGGAAGGCGGAATAGGAAAGCGGCTCTCCTTCTACCAGCCGGGCATGGAGCAAGGTCTGCTGGAAACAGGTTTGCAGGACGGAACCGTCCGCGCTTTCATCCGGAGCGAAGCGTTCCCAATAGCGCAGCTGACTCAATAAATTTTCCAGCCAATGGATCCAATCCGCTTCACGCCTCCATCCCGCAGGCGGTTGAGTGACTTCGAAAAAACGCGCCAGCCAGGCCTGCAATTGGGATAAAGCTTCCGGGTCGGAGGGAATTCCGCTTTTCCCGGCCGGACTCCCGTCTTCGTCTGTGACGGGTTCGTTGGCCGGCGTGTTCAGAATTTTCCAGCTCTCCGCCCATTGATCTCTGCCGCTGACGATACGCATTTTCCGGCTGATCCAATCCAGCTGCCGGACCTGATCCGGGGACAGCTCAAAGTCAAAAAAAGGGGAGCGCAGACAATGGATCAATCCTCTGGTCGGGTAATTTTCCGGATAAAGGCGCAGCAGGCGGATCAGCGCGCGGGCGGCGGGCAGACGAATCAACGCTTCCCGTCTGCCGAATTGCAGCGGTATACCCATTTCTCTGCCCAGCCGGCGAAACAGCGGCGCATATTCCTCCGGAGACGGCGTAAAAATTGCACAGGAACCAGGCCGGACGTTTTTCCGCAGCACCCATCGCTTGATTCTGCGCAAAACCTCCCGTACCTCGTCTTCCCGGGAACCGGCTTCGATCATTTCAAGCCCTTCCGGCCGAATTTGCGGAACGTCCCGAATGCCGGGATTCATCGCGTTTTGTACGATGTGCGCAATATCCGCCGGCAGGAAAACCGGATCCCGCAGCGAACTGATTTTCGGCGCCGGAAGCAGCGTCGGACGGATTTCTTCGAGTGAACGGGTAAAACGCCGGTAGGCGTAACGATCCGCTTCGTCCGCTGACCCGGGCAGCGTGATCAGCATGTTTTCCGCGTATGGCTCAAGCGCATGGATTAAAAGCAGCTGGTCCCGGTCAAAAGAATCGAACCCGTCCAGGATCAGCAACGGGAATGCGTTCTGGAGAATTGCTGCCGAATTGCGGACCAGCGTTTCCGTCGCTTCATTCAGCAGTCCGGCAGGGCTGATCCAGCCGGATTCAGCCAGCAGTTTGCTGTAAACGGTATAAATTCGCGCAATTTCCGTCTGTTCCGCGTTTGTTGCCTGTGTGGTCAGAACGTCCGCT
>CALAEB010000057.1 GCA_937890875.1 uncultured Anaerolineaceae bacterium
GTTTCTGTGCCGGTCCTTTCCGCGCTTCCGGAGGATAATGACGACGAGGATGAGGAGGATGAAGTTTTCTTTCCCGGAATTACGGAGAAAAAACAAAAGCTGCTTTCAGTGATCATCACCTCGGAACCCGGCGGCAATCCGGAATTGATGGTTCGGAAAATGAGGCGGCTTCACGGCCTGATTGCTTCCTATCCGGGGCGCGACAAATTTGCCTTTGTTATTCGCGAAAACGGAAAGATCAATCTGGTTGAATTTCCGGAAATTCAGATTAATATTTGCGAAGAATTATTGACGCGGGTGCGGCAGGAAACCGGCGCTGAGAATGTACGGGTCGAACAATAGAGATTAAATTGCGGTCGGGAATTTGATAATGCTTTTGAATCAATAAAACACAGAAAATCCTTCCTGATATTTCAAATTGCTGATTGCTGGATATCTGTGAAGTGTAACGCTGAATTTTTTGGTATGATGTAGTTTTGAACAGAAAGGGTAGGTATTGAATTATGGAATCGGTTCAACTTGAGACGCCAATTCGATCCATTGGAGTGCTGACGTCCGGCGGTGACGCGCCCGGAATGAATGCCTGTATCCGTGCGGTGGTGCGCGCCGGGATCGGCGCGGGACTGAAAGTGTATGGGATCCAGGATGGCTATAAAGGCCTGATTAATGGCGATCTGGTGCCGCTGAGCAGGCGGGACGTCAGCGGGATCCTCAGCCAGGGCGGTACGTTCCTGCGTACGGCCCGCTGCAAGGAGATGGAGACGCCGCACGGACAGCGGGAAGCGGTCCGCCAGCTGCACAATGAAAATCTCGACGGGCTGGTTGTCATCGGCGGCGACGGTTCGATGGCAGGCGCATTAACCCTGTCGGAACAGGGTTTTCCGGTTGTCGGTATTCCCGGAACGATCGATAATGACGTGTTTGGAACGGATACCTGTATCGGTGTCGACACTGCGCTGAATACGATTATGGAAGCGATCGATAAAATCCGCGACACCGCGTCTTCTCACAGCCGTGCATTCCTGGTGCAAACGATGGGTCGTGACAGCGGTTACCTCGCGGTTCAGTCCGCGATCGTTTCCGGTGCCGAAATGGCGCTGATTCCCGAACAGCCGGTCAGCGTGGAAGAAATTGCTCGCATTATTGAAAATTCGTATAAACAGGGCAAAAAACACTGTATCATCGTCGTGGCGGAAGGATTCCCGATCCCGATGGAAGAGCTGACCAGTCAGTTGGACGCGATGGACCTCGGATTTAAGGCCCGCGGAACGAACCTGAGTTATATTCAGCGCGGCGGCTCCCCGACTGCTTTTGACCGGATTCTCGCTTCACGCATGGGATATAAAGCGATTGAGTTTATCACCAACGGTAAGTTTAATGTGATGACCGCCATACAGGAACGGGAAATTGTCGGCGTTCCGATTCCCGAATTGGTCGGCAAACACCGCGAAGTTTCGGACGAATATATGCACATCTCAAATGTGCTGTCCCGTTAGGATCTGGGAAAACGCTTGCGGCGGCTTTTTTGCTTTTTCTGAAAATAACTGCAAAAAACTTTGTGACGGTGTCTCAAAATACAAATAGAATTCCAGATTTGCGCTGAACCATTGAACAAGGCATGTGTAGGGGCGTTCCGGTGGAACGCCCGTTTTTTTATTTGCTGAACATTCTCAACAGGAAAACCCATCGTCGTATTTGGCGCCGGCCAGATAGGGACCAGACTTTGAATAAAGAGCGAAACCGGCGTACCTGATTTTCTTCGGCACGGATTCCGTCGTCTGAATTGTCTGATAAAATAAACGATCCTCGTATTCAAGGTATTTCTTATATTTGTGGTTGCAAGTTGTGACATTTGTCTGCCGGAAGATATGATTCACGCTTTCTTGTTTTTCTTTCAGAAGGTTTACAATAAAATCACAATCTTCACAAAGTCGGTATGGGCTCTAAGTTCATAAAAACAGTACTAAAGTATAAGGAGAAAATAATGAAAAAGCACTTAGGTTTGTTGGTTGCTCTCATGCTGTTATTGTTCGTTCTGCCTGTCGCGGCACAGGAAGCGGATGCAAAGTTAATTATTGAAAGCTGGCGGCAGGATGATATCAATATCTGGAATGACACGATCATCCCCGCATTTAATGAAGTCTATCCGGATATTGAGGTCATTTTCCAGCCGACAAAACAGGAAGATTACAACGGCCAACTCAATTCCCGCCTGGCGGGAGGAACCGCCGGTGATATTATCACCTGCCGTCCGTTCGATCCATCCCTGAAGCTCTATGAGTCCGGTTATCTGGCCCAGCTGAATGATCTGCCTGGCATGGAGGCTTTTGACTCCTCGTCGACAGTTGCCTGGACAACGGACGACGGTTCGGTGACCTATTGTGTCCCGCTGGCCTCGGTCATTCACGGTTTTATGTATAACAAGACCGCTTTTGCGGAAAAGGGTTGGGAAGTTCCGGTTACCAAAGAGGAATTTTTTGCGCTGCTGGATGCGATCAAGGCGGATGGCGATTATGTTCCGCTGGCCATGGGGACGCACGATTTGTGGGAAGCCGCGACGATGGGCTGGTACAACATCGGTGTGCAGGATTATAAAGGCGAAGAAGGCCGTCTCGGGTTGATTGAAGGGACCGCGAAATTCACGGACGCGCCTTATGTCCAGGTTTATGAAGAACTTGCAAAATGGGCGCCTTATCTTCCGGATGGCTACCAGGGTGTTCAGTATTCGGATGCGCAGCAGCTCTTCACAATGGGCCTGGCCGCGATATATCCGACCGGCTCCTGGGAAATCTCGGTCTTTGAGCCGATGATTGACGGCGCGTTCGAGATGGGCGCTTTCCGCGCTCCGAAGGACAATGCCGATGACGCATGCTATATCAGCGATCATACCGATATCGGTATCGGCATGAATGCCGCGACAAAATATCCGGAAGCCGCCCGCATTTTCCTCGAATGGGTGACTACCGCTGACTTCGCGTCGATTTACGCGAATAACATGGTCGGTTTCTATCCGCTGGCAAAAATCGATTACACGGTCGACAATCCGGTTGCGAACGAATTCCTCTCATGGCGGAATGAATGCGCATCGAGTATCCGGATTTCGGCTTCCATCATTGGCCGCGGCGAACCGGGTATGGATACCGATATCTGGACAACTTCTGCCAACGTGATCAACGGTACCATGACTCCGGAAGAAGCCGCTGCCTACGTCCAGGAAGCTTTGGCTAAGTGGTACACACCGGCGGAATAAGCGGACTATTTTCAGAAAAATGATTGCAGAGGAGGAGGCCGAAAAAGCCTCCTCTTTTGGAAACATTTCTGGTCAATTGGTGATTTACCTTTTGGATATCCCAACCAAATTCCGGTTCACCGGAAATGCTGCCCGTGAACAGATGCTGAAAAAAGGGTAGAATAGTATATTATTCAATTTTGGCAGCCGGGATATTCCGAAGATGCTGCGAAGCCGTTTTGTTTACCCTATACCTGAAGATTCATGAAAAACTTCTGATCATACCGTGCGTTATGAAAAATTCCTGTAGGAAGAATGATAAGGAGATCCGCTGATGACCGGTTATCAAAAAAAGCAAAAACCTTTTCCGTGGCATATTGTTTTTTTTCTTGCTCCGGCGCTGATTGTTTATGTGGTCGTAATGGTAATGCCGTTATTGGACTCGCTTTCTTTGAGCTTTTTTACTGAAAATCCTGCAAATGCGAAAGAGAACATATTCGTCGGGCTGAGCAATTATAAATACCTTTTTACGGATTATTACTATGCTCCCATTTTCTGGGGCGCGCTGAAGCATAACATCGTATTTTTTCTGATCCATATGTTTGTTCAGAATCCGATCGGGCTGCTGCTGGCAGCAATTCTTTCCAAAGGCGGCAAACTCCGCACATTTTTCCGGACGGTTTTGTTTATCCCCACCATTCTTTCGTTTGTGCTGGTCGCTTTTGTCTGGAAGCTGATCCTCAGTCCGATTTGGGGAGTGTCCAAAACGATCCTCGGTTTATTCAGCATGGAAGGCCTATTCCAGCCCTGGCTGGGACTTGAGAGCACGGCGTTGATCACCTGTTCCCTGATTTCGGTCTGGCAGTATATCGGTACGCCCATGATCCTTTTTTATACCGCGCTGATCGGAATTCCGGACGAGCTGCTGGAAGCCGCGAAAGTTGACGGCGCAAATCCCTGGCTTATTTTCTGGAAAATTAAATTTCCATTGATTATTCCGACGGTCGGCCTGGTGTCCATGATGACCTTTGTCGGGAATTTCAATGCTTTTGATCTGATTTATACCCTGCAGGGCGCGCTGGCCGGGCCGAACCTGTCCACCGATATTATGGGGACCTTGTTTTACCGCACCTTTTTTGGCCAGCAGCAGCAGATGCCGAACCAGACTTTGGGCGCGACGATTGCGACAATGCAGTTCCTGATCATTTTGGTCGGCGTGGTGATTTATATGGTCTGGCAAAAGCGGACGACTGTCTACGAATATTAAGGGAGGAAAAATGGAAAAGACCATTTCATCTGAAAAATATCAGGGCCCTTCGTTTTTCTTTCAGCTGCGAAAGTGGGCCGGGGAGGCTGTGCCTGTTCTCATTTTAATCTTTTGGAGCGTTATTGCGCTGTTCCCGATTTATCTGATTTTGGTGAACGCGTTCAAAGAACGGAAGGCGATTTTCAGACTGCCGTTCGCGATTCCTTCGGGAGAGACGTTCAGCCTGGTCGGTTTTGAGACGGTCAGCGCGCGCTCCCATTTCGGAACCTATTTCACCAACAGCATTGTTGTCACGGTGATGGCATTGGTATTGACCCTGCTGTTCGGAACGATGGCTTCTTTTGCGCTGGCGCAGTACAAATTTAAGGGCTCAACGCTTATCAGCTTGGTGTTCTCAATCGGTATCATGATCCCCATCCGGCTGGCGACCGTGGGAATTCTGCGCCTGATGGTTAATCTCCGCTTGACCAATACGCTCTGGGCGTTGATCATTGTGTATATCGCGCAGTCGCTGCCGATGACGATTTTTATTTTGTCCTCTTTTATGCGGCAGGTCCCGCAGGAATTAATTCAGGCGGCGCGGGTGGACGGCGCGTCCGAATATCATATCTATTGGCTGATTCTGCCTTTGATTCGTCCGGCATTGGGAGCGATCGGAATTTTCACCATGATTCCGATCTGGAATGATCTCTGGTGGCCGCTGATCCTGGCGCCCAGCATTGATACGGCAACCGTGACGCTGGGATCCCAGCAGTTCCTGGGGCAGTATATGACGGACTGGAACGCAATATTGGCCTCGATGACGATGTCGATCGTGCCGATTTTGATTTTCTACCTGATTTTCTCGAAGCAGATGATCAAATCGATCACGTCCGGCGCGTTAAAATCATAAAAATGGCGATTGAAAAATTGATGCGGGCGTCAAAAGTCAAATATGGATAGGAAGGAACTTTCTTTATAATTTTCGTGCTCCGCACGAAAAAATATAGACCAACAAACTCTCTGAGAATCTGACTTTTGACGTTCTGATCAAAATTGAAACAAATCAGAGTGATTCTCTTTGGATAACGAGGATATTGATCATGGTTGAAAGGAGCGTTTGTATGAGGATCGGAATTGTCGGCACCGGATTTATGGGGACGACGCATGCAAAAGGCTGGGTGGAAACTCCTGCGCGGATCACCGGTTTTTGCGCCGAAACGGTTGCTGAAGCCGCTGCGCTGGCGGACCAGTATCATGCGAAGGCGTTTGCTTCATTGGCGGCAATGCTTCCGGAAGTGGATGTGGTGGATATCTGTACGCCGACTTATCTGCATTTGGAACAGGTCAGGCTGGCTGCGGCGGCCGGCAAGGATATTATTTGTGAGAAACCGCTCACGCTGGATGTTGAGACGGGAGCGGAAATGCTGAGGGTGTGCGAAGACGCGGGCGTCCGTCTGTTTGTCGCGCACGTGGTCCGTTATTTTCCGGAATATGCCGCCGCAAAAAAAATCGTGGCGGACGGAAAGTTGGGGAAGCCGGGTACAATCCATTTGCGCCGGTGTAATTACCGGCCCAAGAAGGCGGCCGGCAATTGGTTTCTGGATGACGCAAAATCAGGCGGCCTGCTGATGGATCTTTCCATCCATGATTTTGATTATGCCCGCTGGATTGCGGGCGAAGTAAAGACCGTTTTTTCAACCACAGTCGGTTCAATGGATAAGGATGCGCCGGTCGATTATGCGCTGACGATTCTGACGCATGAAGACGGTACGTTGTCGCACATCACCGGCGGCTGGGCTTATCCCGCTCCGAATTTTCAGACCGGCCTGGATATTAATTGCGAGCGCGGAAATATCCATTTTGATTCAGTGGCATCCGCGCCGATCCGTGTTTTGATCCGGGAAGAGCAGAACGCTCCGGACGTCGGATTGCCGGCAAGCCCGCTGGCCGAGAGCCCGTACACAACGGAACTCAAAGAGTTCTATCACGCGATTGCGCAGGGAGAGGCGGTGCGGGTCACGGCGCTGGATGGTTTGAAAGCCGTGCAAATTGCCTGCGCGGCGCGGGTGTCCGCCGCCGAAGGCCGACCGGTTTTTCTTGAGCCTCAGGGAGGTGTGCTGTGATCAAAATCGGAATCATGAGTTTTGCGCATCTTCATGCGGAAGCGTATATCCAGAATATCCGGGCAGTCCCGGATGTGACCTTCACCGGTTTTGTCGATCCGGATGCGGAGCGGGCGGAAAAATTCGGGCGTTTGTTTAACGTCCCCGCGACGACTGATTTTGACCGGTTCTTCGCTCAAAAACCGGACGGCGTTGTGATCTGCAGTGAAAACAACGCACATCTGGAGATGGTTGAACGGGCGATTGACGCCGGAATAAAACAGATCTGCTGCGAAAAACCGCTGGCGACAACACCGGCGGACGCACGGCGAATCGTGGATCTGGCCGCCGCGAGTCGGGTGAATTTGATGACCGCTTTCCCGATGCGCTTTTCCGCGCCGGTTCTGGAGGTTAAAAGGACGTTGGATTCCGGCGCGGCCGGAAAAATTTTCTGTTTCAGCGCTTCCAATGAAGGACGGATGCCATCGCTTTATCGGGAATGGTTTGTGGATAAGGAACTGGCCGGCGGCGGCGCGCTGCAGGACCATCTGGTTCATCTGACCGATTTATTCCGCTGGATCACCCGGTCCGAGGTTCAGGCGGTTTACGCCCAATCCAGCCAGGCTTTCCATCCGGGTGAAGTCGCGGTGGAAACGGCCGGAATGGCGATGCTGAAATTTCGCAACGGCGTTTTTGCCAGTATCGACTGTTCCTGGTCCCGTCCGGATTATTATCCGACCTGGGGCGGCTTGAATTTCGAAGTTGTCACGGCGCGCGGCGCGCTGCAGGTCGACGCGTTCCGGCAGAAGCTGACGGTTTTCAGTCATGAGATTCAGGGGCAAAGCTGGGTGGACTGGGGATCGGATTCAAATCAGGCGATGATCGATGAGTTTGTGGCTTCGATCCGTGAACAGCGTCCGGCTTCGGTCAGCGGAGAGGACGGCTTGCGGACGGTTGAGGTGATTCATGCGGCGTATGAATCGGCCGCATCCGGCGGCGTTGTGACACTTTGAGCAGGATTTCGAGATATAGGATATCTTTTTTGTATTTCGGAATGTTTCATTTTGAGAGGGACAATGAAAATTCAAATTACATGGCTGGGGCACGCGGCGTTTCTGTTCGATTTTGCCGGGGTGCGCGTGGTGACGGATCCGTATCTCCGCGGAAATCCGGCCGCGAAGGTCAATGCCGCCGATCTGCCGGCGGATTTGATCCTGGTAACGCACGGACACAATGACCATGTTGGAGATACCGTCGAAATTGCCGGAAAATCCGGCGCGTCCGTGATCAGCAATACGGAGATTTGCAGCTGGCTGGATGAACGGGGCGTGAAAAAAACATTGCCGCTGTATATCAGCGGCGCGCGCAAGACCGCGTTCGGTTCGGTTAAGGCGGTCAGTGCGGTGCATGGCTCATCGCTTCCGGATGGCAGTTACGGCGGGCTGGCGCTGGGCTTTCTGCTTTCGGCGGAAGATGGCCGCAGAATTTATTTTGCCGGGGATACCGGATTGTTCGGGGATATGAAACTGATCGGTGATGAGGGCATTGACGTCGCGATCCTTCCGATCGGCGGCGTTTACACCATGGGTGCGGCGGATTCGATCCGGGCGATTCAATTGATTCGTCCGAAAGTGGTGATCCCGATGCATTTTAATACCTGGGAACTGATCCGGCAGGATGCTTCGGCTTGGGAACGGGAGGTCAGCGCGAAGACGTCCGCCCGTCCGGTCGTCCTTCCGGTGGGTGGTGTGCTGGAATTGTAGGGATCCGCTTTCCGCCCGGATTTCAGGCTTCGGATCCGTACTTCGAAACTTAGAAAGAAGTTTCAGCAGTTCTGTTATTTTTCGCGTCGAACAAAAGGAACAGAACCACGGTTTCCTTTTTTGACAATTTGACCTTTGTCATTTTATCCATCTTTGTCCCGGGTGTTTGAAGTCGATACGGGGCGGACAGCGGCGGAAACCGGAAAGGTGATAGTTTTTGCCAGTGGTTTTTCGATAAAATCAACAAACATTCAAAGGTACCGTTTCTCCAAAGAGGGACGGTACCTTTATGAAAGCACCCGGCGGTTCTGCCGTCCGGGTGCTGATCAGGGACCCTTATTCGGAACTGGAAAAGAAATGTCTGAATCAAAGAAATTTTATGAATTAACGCCCGATGAAAGGTTAGCGCTGCTGGTCGCGCAGGGGGCGCTTACTCCTGTGGACGCGAGCGCTTTATCCGGCGAATCCGGCCTGACGGAAGAAAGCGCCGACCATATGGTTGAAAACGTCGTCGGCCGGTATGCGCTGCCCGTTGGAATCGCGCAGAACTTTGTGGTTAATGGCCGGCATGTGTTGGTTCCGATGGTGATCGAGGAACCTTCGGTTATTGCCGCGGCTTCGAACGCGGCGAAAATTGTCGCTGCCGGCGGCGGTTTCCGGGCGGATTCTGCTGACCCACGGATGATCGGGCAGCTGCAGGTCGTTGGAGTTCCGGACATGGACGCGGCTGAAAAAGCCGTTCTTTCGCGGAAAGCGGCGATTCTTGGCATGGTTTCCGATATCGATCCGATCCTGAAGAAACTTGGCGGTGGTCCGCTGGATTTACTGGTGCGGATTTTCCCCCAGACCGCCGCCGGGCCGATGATGGTTCTGCACCTGATTCTGGATGTGCGGGATGCGATGGGCGCGAACAGCATCAACACCGCGCTTGAAAAGATCACGCCTGAAATCGAGAAATTGACCGGCGGGCAGGTGCGCCTGCGGATTTTGTCCAACCTGGCGGATCAGCGGCTGGCGCGGGCGCGCTGCCGGATTGCCCCGGAGGCGCTGTCCATGAAACGTTACTCCGGTGAAGAAGTGCTGCGGCGGATACTGGAAGCGGCGGCCTTTGCCGAGGTGGATCCTTACCGGGCGGTGACGCACAATAAAGGAATTATGAACGGCATTGACGCGGTGGCCGTGGCGACCGGGAATGATTGGCGGGCTGTGGAGGCTGGCGCGCATGCCTGGGCGGCGCGAAGCGGGACGGTTCGTCCGCTCAGCCATTGGACGCAGGACTCGGACGGGATGCTGTGCGGCGAAATTGAGCTGCCGCTGGCGGTCGGCACAGTCGGCGGAGCCACCCGGGTTCATCCCGGCGCGCAAGCCGCGTTGAAGCTGATGCAGGTCGCTTCTTCAAAAGAATTGGCCCAGATCATGGCCGGCGTCGGACTGGCGCAGAATCTTGCGGCGCTGCGCGCGCTCTCGACCGAGGGCATCCAGAAAGGGCATATGATGCTCCATGCGCGGCAGGTGGCCATGGCGGCCGGCGCGTCCGGAACGCAGATTGAAACGGTCGCGGCACAGATGATCCGGGACGGAGTTATTCGCATAGACCATGCAAAGGAGATCCTTAATCGATGAAATTACTTATCCCTGAAAGGCCGGTCGGTATTATCGGATATGGCGCTTATATCCCGCGCTACCGCATTCCGGCGGCGGAAATATCCCGTGTATGGCATGGAGGAACGGAAGGAACGCCGGTTCGCGAAAAGTCTGTGCCCGGCATTGACGAAGATACCATTACCATGTCCATTGAGGCCGCGCGGAATGCGCTGAATCGTGCGGAGCTTGATGCGGAAAAGCTGCGGGCTGTCTGGATCGGTTCGGAATCTCATCCATACGCGGTCAAGCCCAGCGGTACAGTTGTCGCGGAAGCGATCGGCGTTTCCCATTCGGTTTCGGCGGCGGATTTTGAGTTTGCCTGTAAGGGCGGCTCTGAAGCGCTGATTGCTGGGATCGGTTTTGTCGGTTCGGGTATGGCGGATTATATGCTGGCGATCGGCATGGATACGGCGCAGGGGCGCCCGGGAGATGTGCTGGAATATACCGCGGCTGCCGGGGGCGGTGCGGTGATTCTCGGTCCGGCGGATGACTCGCTGGCCAAAATTGACGCGGCATATTCCTATGTCACGGATACGCCCGATTTCTGGCGGCGGCAGCTGGAGCCTTATCCGCAGCACGGACAGCGGTTTACCGGTGAGCCGGCCTATTTCCATCACATCGGCAGTTCGGTGGAAACATTCCTGTCCGAGACAAAAACCTCCGCAAAAGATTACCAATATGTGGTTTTTCATCAGCCAAATGCGAAATTCCCACAGAAAATTGCCAGGGATTTCGGCTTTACGAAGGAACAGGTCGCGCCCGGCTTGCTTTCCCCGGTAATCGGGAACACTTATTCCGGCGCGGTTCTGCTCGGGGTCTCCGCCGTTCTGGACATTGCGAAACCGGGAGACCGGATTCTGGCGGCGGCTTTCGGTTCCGGCGCGGGGACGGATACGTTTTCGCTGACGGTTACTGACCTGATTGAAAAACGCCGGAAACTGGCGCCCTCAACGCAGACTTACATCGACCGGCGGACGGTGATCGATTATGCGGTTTATGCGCGGCAGCGCGGAAAATATCTGCTTTAGCCGATGAAAAAGAGAGCGCTGGATCCATCATGAGAAACGAATCGAACGATATTGTCATTGCCGGAATCGGGATGCTGCCGGTCGGAGAACATTGGGAGCTCAGTCTGCGGACGCTGGCCGCGCGGGCTGTTCGGGCTGCCGTCGATGCGTCCGGCGGCATGAGACCGGACGCGATTTACATCGGGAACAGCCTGGCCGGGGTGCTTTCCCATCAGGCAAATTTGGGGTCGCTGATCAGCGAACATTCCGGTTTTCCGGGAATTGAATCCTGTACGTTTGAGGCGGCGGGCGCTTCCGGCGCGGCGGCCTTCCGGGCGGCTTGTCTGGCGGTCCGCTCCGGTTTTGTGAATGTCGCGGTTGCGCTGGGG
>CALAEB010000058.1 GCA_937890875.1 uncultured Anaerolineaceae bacterium
ACTGGAGTTCAGACGTGTGCTCTTCCGATCTGCCTAATGTTTCAAGTTCAGCCGGAATTTCACCGGTCAGGTTATTCCCGGACAGGTCGAGTTTCGAAAGGGAGGTCAAATTTGCGATCGTGGCCGGGATCGTCCCGTCCAGTCCGGGTTCAGCATCAATATCCGACACAGCCACCACACTGGTGCAGAGGGATAAATTCGGACGATTGTTCAGGTTCTGTTGTTTGGCATCATTCCAGCGGTTGTCCTCAAGGATCAGCGTTTCCAGTGGAAGCTGTCCAAACAACGATCCATCCACCGCGGGAATCGGCCCGGTCAGCAGATTGCCGGAAATCTCAATAATACGTAGTTTCCGCATGGAAAACAGGTTTTCCGGCAGCGTCCCGCGCAAACCCAGATTAACCAGTTTCAGCTCCTGCAGCTCCGGGAGATTGGTTATTTCCTTCGGAATAAAACAAAAGAAATCAGCGGAATTAAATTCGATCCGGGTTACAAAACCGTTCTCACAGCTGATCCCATTCCAGGTGCATGGAGAGAGGTTATCTTTAAACCAACCCGAATTGTTCTGGCCTTCCGGCGTCATCTGTTGATAGATCGCGAGCAGCGTATTCAGGTCATTCCCATCCAATCCTTCGTAAACCGTCCCGGGAGCCGGTTCGCCAGCGACCTCAGCTTCCTGATAATAAGCGGAAGAAGGCATCACAAAAAAAAGAATTCCCAATAATAACGAAAACCACAAGAATACTGTCTTTTTTGAACGCTCTTTGAACATCATTCGCCATCCTTTGCACATAAATTGAGATCCCGCACCTTATTCTTAATTCTACCTGACAATCCTCTGCTTTTTCAGCCAGTGAGGCCATCACCAGTATTTCAAAATACAGAGAGTTTTTTCCTTCACTCATTCGAAAGGTTGATCCAATTTCGAAATCCCGGATGATCACAAATGAATCTTTCATCCCGGTCAATTTTGATCCGTCAACATGATACCGGTCGCGAGAAATACCGGATAGTATTGATACGTTTTCCAGGCATATTTGTTCCGATGAATTTTGAGAAGCAACACAATTTCCTGAATAAAAAAGCCATCTCCAAATACAAAGATGGCTTTTTTATTCAGCGGCGGAAATCAGCAGTCCTGGTGTCCTTGACAATAGACTTGAATCGCACCAAGCGTCAAAATCGGGGTATACTGGAAAAAGGTGCACCATCTGATGATCCGTTTTTCAAAAGCTCAGGAAAATTTAATCAACCTCCCGCTGGAACGAAAAATCTTTCTGGAGGGAAAAGCCGGCTACGGCAAGACTACTGCCGCGGCTGCGCGGCTGCGCGGCATTCTTAAGTCCACCGCTGAAGGAGCGGAAACATTTGTGCTGATTCCAAGCCGGACGCTCGCCCGTCCTTATGCGGAAAGCGCTGCCGCGATCGGCGTTCGCCCGCTGATCCAGACTTACAGCGGCTTCGTCCAGCGATGTCTTGAGGTCTTTTGGCCGTTAATCTCGGAAAAGGCCGGCTTTGCCCGGCCGGAAAAAATGCCCTGTTTTCTGACCATTGAAACCGCACAGATCCTGATGGCGAAACTGATCGAATCCAGACTCGAAAAAGGCTATTTCAGCGCGCTGAACTTCCCAGCCAGCCGGATCTATAACCAGATCATGATCAGCCTGCATAAATCCGCCGCTGCGGAGTTTCCTTACCGGACTTATGCCGAACGCATGAAGAAAAGCTGGACAGGGGAAAAAAGTTTTCTGCCGCTGTTTGATCAGGCGCAGGAATGCGGAGAATTATTCAGACAGACCTGTTACCAGAACAATCTGCTGGATTTTTCCATTCAGCTGGAAGTATTTCAGCAGCATCTGCTCCCGCTGGAGCGATTCCGAAGCTGGCTGACAAGAAGTTACCGCCATTTCATTTTTGACAATACGGAAGAGGATATCCCGGCCGCGCACCGGTTCGCGAAACTGATGATCGCCGGCTGCCGCTCCGCGTTGGTCATCGAAGATCATCTCGGCGGGTACCGCAATTTTCTCGGCGCGGATCCGGGCTCCGCAGATTCATTGAAAGAATATTGCGCGGAACATCTGGAATTTGAGGAATCTTTTGTTTGTTCCGCAGACATCGCCGCAATGGCGGAAGCGATTCAAAATCCCTGGCTGCCGGCCGACCAACTGCCGGGAAAGCCTCAGGCCGCGTACAGTTTTCATCTTTATCATCAATACCCGGCAATGATCAAACAGGCGGCTACCGATGTAGCGGATCTGATCCACCGCCAAAATGTGCCGCCGTCTGAGATCGTGATCATCGCCCCGCTGGTTTCCGATGTGCTTTACACGGCCATGGAGCGCGAACTGAGGATCCAGAACATCACGTGCTATATCCATCGCCCCTCCCGCCCGCTGATCGGAGAAAACGCGACCAAAAGTTTGCTGACACTAATCGCACTGATCCATCCGGAATGGTCCGTTCATCCCCGCCTGCTGGACATTGTGCAGATGCTGCAAACATTCCTGCCGGCACTGGACCCCATCCGCGGACACATCCTGGTGTCCAGGACGTTCAAGGAAATCCGCGATGATCAGCAGGAAACAGTTGGCTATGCGATTAAGCCATTTTCGAAAATCAGTCCGGACGCCCAGCAGCGGATCACGCCTGAAATCGGTCAGGCGTTCGAAAAGGTTCGGCTATGGATTCAAACGAATAAAGAAGTTGCCGAAGCGCCGGATATATCTGTGTCTCGTTTTTTCCATGCCATTCTTTCCGGTGAAGGGTTCGCCGCATTCGGGAACCCTTCGGAAGATTTGAACCTGGGGGTCAAAAAGGTGATCGAATCCATGCAAAAATTCAGCCTGATCCCGGACCATCTGGAGAACGATCTGGTCACCTGGAAAGACTATTTCCGGCTGGTCAGCGAACGGATGGTCGCCGCGCAATATTATGAAGATTGGTTCGCTCAGCCGAAAAACGCCGTTCTGATCTCGCTTGCCTCGGCCTTCTCCATGATGAACCGTCCGGTTGCCTATCAGATCTGGCTGAATGCCGGAAGCCCGCGCTGGTGGGAACGGATCTATGGTCAGCTCACCAACGATATGGTACTCTCAAAATCCTGGCACGAAACGGACCTTTGGGACGCACAAAAAGAATATGAAACCAACACGGAAACAATGGTCCGGCAGATATTGGGGCTGCTCGCCCGCTGCCGGAAACAAACCCGAGTTTACGCCAGTGAACTATCCGAATCCGGACAGGACCAGAAATCCCGTCTGCTGTATCTCTTTGCCGATCTCGCGTACCGATTCAGCCGGAAAAAAATCAGCTATGGCGTGGCTGAACCATCGATCGCGGAAACGGAAACATATTCCTTCTATCCCGGGATTGATGATGAGAACGATGATACAGGCCGGATGATACAGGAAATCGGCCCGGAAGAGCCCGCGGATTATTCCGAACGTTTCATCAAAGGGGAGGATTAACTTCATGGCGTTCGCTCCGCGTCCGACCCAGGCGGAAATCCTGAAATATACCGGCGGAACGATGGGAATCTCAGCGGTTCCGGGATCCGGCAAGACGCATACGCTTTCTGCCCTGGCCGCGCTGCTGGTCGAGAAAAGGCAGGCAGTGCGTGCCGAGGCATATGCTCCGGACCGTTTTGAATCGGAGATCCTGATCGTAACCTTTTCCAACTCCGCCGTGGCAAATTTTTCGGCCAGAATCGCCGGATTTCTGAGTGAAAAGGGAATGGTTCCGGGGATCGGCTACCGTGTGCGGACACTGCATGGCATGAGATC
>CALAEB010000059.1 GCA_937890875.1 uncultured Anaerolineaceae bacterium
CTACACGACGCTCTTCCGATCTATTACGCGGAACATATCGGGAAACCGTTCTATGCGGGATTGGTCAACTATATAACCTCCGGCCCGGTATTTGCCATGGTATGGGAAGGGGAGGAAGTCGTGAAAGGGGTCCGGCAAACGGTCGGAGCTACAAAACCGATCGAAGCCGCACCAGGCACAATCCGGCATGATTTCGCGGCAAAGATGGATCGGAATCTGATTCATGCTTCCGATGCCGTCCCGACCGCCGACCGGGAAATCGCGCTCTGGTTCAAACCTGAAGAACTTGTCGAATGGAATTCGATTCAACACCCCTGGGTATTCGGAAGGAATTCATAATTTTTTCTGAGAGGCAATCCCGCCGGACCGGCCTCTCGCTGAATGTAACTGAAACAAATCGCCGATCGGAACCTCTTCAGCATCCGGGGTTTCGATCGGGAGGATTAATAACTGAGCAATTGCCTGGCCCGCCCGGATTTCCAAGGCCGCTTCGGTTACATTAAATATTTTTATCAGTATCTCACCCTGATATCCGGCATCCACCACACCCCCGCCTAACAGAAAATCGTTCCGGCTCTTCGGCAGCACCAAACCGACAAAACCGGCAGGCAGATCAAGCGAAATTCCGGTGGCAAAAATTCCAAAGCCATGCGATTTTAATGTCTTTTCTTCCACTGTATACAAATCGAAACCGGCATCCTGCGGATGTTTTCTGGTAGGGATGATCGCGTCATCCCGTAATTTTGAAAATCTGAGTTTATCAATTCGCATCATGACTCCTGGTTCTGCAGTTGATTAAGTTCAATTTATATCACAAGTCCGTCAGCAAAAAATAAAAAAAGGAACGGTTCAGAAAGTTGGAAAACCCTTTCAAACAACAGCGTATCTTTACCATATTCAAACTACCGGATCAAATAAGAGCTTTTGTCAAAATTCGAATGCCGAATTTGTCATAAATCGATTGACAGCAGATTTCAATTCACATAAAATACAGGGAGCAAATTATGAGAACCATTAATCGAATCCAATCTACTTCTATTACGATGAAAACAACCGGCACTGGTACCGGTTTTATTCATATTGATTGAGGTAGAATTCGGTTTCGGATCAGATCCATTTTTATAAGCTGAACTGCCTCGAAATGAGGCAGTTTTTTTTAGTACCGAAAGGAACCCTTTATGGAAAAAAGTAAGGATGCTCTTCCTCAGAATACGCTCGTGATGAAATATGGCGGAACTTCGGTCGGCACAATCGCAGCGATGCAATCTGCTGTCCAAATTATCTGTGAGACCAAGGCCGAACGGGAAAACCTGGTGGTCGTCACCTCCGCAATTTCAGGCGCAACGAATTTATTGATCCAAAGCGCAACCGATGCGGCTGAAGGAAATGGCTTGACATCCGAAAAGGCGGCCCGCGAGCTGACACTGCGGCATCACGAGATGATTGACAAGCTTATCCAGGATCCGAACAAATGGCTCCAGCTGAAAATGGATATTAACCGGCTTTTGTCCGATTTTACAAATCTCTGTCAGGCGATCAAAATCCTCGGTGAATTAAGCCCACGGGCACTGGATACGGTATCCAGCCTGGGGGAAAGGCTGGCGGTAAGGATCCTCGCGGCTGCGGTTGAATCCGCAGGATTCCCGGCGAAAGCGGTGGAAGCATCACAGATCATCATCACGGACGATTGCTTTCAAAATGCCGCTCCCGACATGAAATTGACCACAGCGCGATGCGAAAAAGTATTAGCCCCCTTACTCAATGAAGGAATTGTTCCGATTGTAACCGGTTTTATGGGAGCGACGCCTGATGGCGTCATCACCACGTTAGGCCGGGGCGGAAGCGACTATTCCGCATCGATCCTGGCGGTCGGGCTCAGAGCCACTGAAGTCTGGATTTGGACGGATGTGACCGGGGTGATGAGCGCCGATCCGCGAATCATCCCCCAGGCGAAAACGATTCCTTACCTTTCGTACAAAGAAGTGTCCGAAATGGCTTTTTATGGCGCAAAAGTTCTCCATCCCAAAAGTGTCAAACCCTGTGTTGATAACCAAATAATCATGCGAATCTGCAATACCTTTTATCCGAAAAAAGCCGGAACGTTACTGGTGGATAACAGCCGGACAACGGATATCGGAAAAATCAAAGCAGTCACCTCCGCAAATGGATATAAGCTGATCACCGTATCCGGAGCGGGGATGGATAACGGTATGAACGTATCCGCCCGAATCTTTGCCGGATTCGTTGAGGACGGCGTGAACGTTTCGATGGTGATCGAAAGCTCTTCCGAACAGTCGCTCTGTTTTCCGGTGGCAATAAAGGACGTAAACCGGGTGATAAAAATGCTGAACCAGGTCCTTGAAAAAGAAATTTCCCGAAAAGACATCGAAGAAATCCAGATCAGTGACACGGTGGATATCATCACCGTGATTTGCCCGGGGCTTAAAACGAATCCGATTGTTATTGCACAGGTCCTGAATCAGATCGATTCCAAAGGGATCCGGATCAAAGCATTGTCTTATGGGGCATCTGACGTGTCATTAAATTTAATTGTCGCATCAGAAAACACAAAGGAATCATTGAAGTGTATACACGAATTAATCAGTCAATAAGCACATAAAAAGGAAATTGATCATGAACAACAAAATTCCAGTAGCAGTTTTGGCCGCCACAGGCAGCGTCGGGCAGAGATTTATCAGTTTATTGGCGGACCACCCCTGGTTCGAAGTGGTCGAAATCACTGCTTCAGACCGTTCCGTCGGGAAAACATATCAGGAAGCCTGTCATTGGCTGCTTTCAGATCCGATGCCCGAATATGTTAAAAATCTCGAACTTGTGCCGACCGAAGCCGCCGCTCTGCGGGTTTCAAAAATTGCTTTCTCCGCGCTTCCCGCGGACATTGCCAAAGAGGTCGAGCCGGGCATTGCCCAAAAAGGGATTTATGTCTGTTCCAATGCTTCCGCTTATCGGAAAGATCCGCTTGTTCCGATCTTAGTCCCGGAAGTCAACCCGGATCACATTCAAATTTTATCCGATCAGCAGGCAGCTTATCAATGGAGCGGCGGAATTCTGACCAATCCGAATTGTACAACGGTAGGGTTTGTGGTGCCGCTGAGCGCAATTGACCGGACTTTTGGTGTGTCCAGGGCGATTATTTTCTCAATGC
>CALAEB010000060.1 GCA_937890875.1 uncultured Anaerolineaceae bacterium
ATATCGTCATCTTATTAACAGACTATACATTTCAAACCGTTGCGCTTGGATCGGCAATCCTGGGGCTTATCAGCGGAGCGATCGGCAGTTTTGCCGTGCTCCGGAAACAAAGCCTCCTGGGCGACGGGGTTTCGCATTCCGCACTGCCCGGGGTTGTACTTTCCTTCATCCTGATAGGAAGCAAAAGAACCGAGGTTCTGCTGATCGGCGCATTCATATCCGGCCTGCTCGCAGCGCTTTTGATCATCTTTATCGTCCGAAACTCAAGAATAAAGTTTGACAGTGCGCTTGCGCTCGTTATGTCAGTCTTCTTTGGGCTCGGATTGGTCCTGCTCACTTATGTTCAAAAATTGCCGAATTCAAACCAGGCCGGATTAAACCGTTTTATCTTCGGGCAGGCCTCCACACTGCTGCAAAGAGACGTCATTCTGATGTCCGGCTGCGGAATATTTCTGCTTTTGCTGATAATTCTGTTCTGGAAAGAATTTAAAATCTTCACGTTTGACAGCGATTTTGCGCAAACGCTCGGGTTCTCCTCCTATAAGTTAAACATTCTGCTGACGTTCATGATCGTCGCCGCGATTATCATCGGATTGCAGACAGTAGGTGTAATCCTGATGAGCGCCATGCTGATTTCTCCGGCTGTCGCGGCCCGGCAATGGACCAACAAATTGCATATCATGGTCATTCTGGCTTCAATATTCGGCGCGATATCCGGCGTTATCGGAACCGCTGTCAGTTCGTTCATACCGAAGATGCCCACCGGTCCTGCCATCGTTATCTGTGTCAGTCTGATTGTTCTCATCAGCGTCCTGTTCGCGCCCGGAAGAGGAATCCTGCATAAGCTGCAAATCAGAAGAGCAAACAGAAATTTAATCCGCAGCGGAGGAGCAATCGATGTCACCGAGTTTTGAAATTCAACTGATAGCAATAATCGTCGCAGCCGCCTGCGCTTTACCGGGAGTTTTCCTTGTGTTGAGGAAAATGTCCATGATGTCAGACGCGATCACACATACCATATTGCTCGGGATTGTTTTAGCCTTTTTTATCACCAAAGACCTATCCTCCCCGCTTCTCATCATCGGAGCGGCGTTCATGGGCGTTATCACCGTATGGTTAACGGAAACCCTGAATCAAACCAGGCTGCTTTCTGAGGATTCGGCAATTGGAATCGTATTTCCCTTTTTATTTTCCGTCGCGATTATCCTGATCACGAGGTATGCCGGTTCGGTTCATTTGGATACAGACTCCGTATTATTAGGAGAATTGGCTTTCGCACCTTTTGACCGATTCATCATCGGGGGCAAGGATATCGGCGCAAAAGCAATTTATTCAACCGGCACCCTTTTGTTGATTAACCTTGTTTTCATTGGATTATTCCTCAAAGAACTCGAGATCGTAACTTTTGATCCGGTCGCTGCCGCAACGCTTGGTTTTACACCTGCGGTCGTTCATTATGGACTGATGACGTTGGTTTCGCTTACAACCGTAGGTGCCTTTCAGGCAGTCGGTTCTGTGCTCGTGGTCGCGTTCATGATCGGGCCGCCAGCCACGGCTTATTTATTAACGAACAAATTGAAAAAGATGTTATTGTTCAGCGGCCTGATCGGGGCTATTAACGGAATTCTCGGCTATCAACTGGCCGCATGGCTGGATGTCTCAATCGCCGGCAGCATGGCCGTAGTAACAGGAATCATTTTTCTGATCGTGTTTATCTTTGCGCCGGAACGAGGGCTGATCACCGTTTTAAGCCGGCGCGCGAATCAAAAAATTGATTTCAGCATGAAAGCATTCCTCTTTCACATCGCAAATCATGAAGGCAGTCTAAAAGAAGCCGAAGAGGCTGGAACCGGAACCGTCTTGATGCACATGAATTGGGACGAAAAATTCACCGCGGACATCATCGAGCGACTCAAAAAAGCGGGATATATTCAGATTAACCAAGGCATCATCAAACTGACGCCGTTGGGAAGAGAGAAAAGCATTTACGACTACGAAGAGATCTTTCAATAGCCTGTGAGCAAGCTAGGCGGAGGAATCCTGAAATTCCGCCGCCTTTTTCATTGGAAACCAGAAAACAAAAACAACAAGGTTTTTCTTCTCTAATTCGAAAGATTCGTCCGAATTCTGAATTACTGGCTTCGTTGACCCAAAACGCCATTCCGCATTCGGTTTATAGTTACAGTGGAAAAAGTGATCCGCTTCCGGCAGTTTTAACGAAAAATTAAAACACAAAACGGCCAATACAAATTAGAATTGAAAAAACAATTGTTAATCCAAAGGAAAAAATAATGAAGCATAAGAATAGAATTATCACAACAGTCATCGTTTTTGTTTTACTGACAATACTTGCCGGATTTTCTTTTTCAGTTGAAGCCGCAGATCAGGACGTCATCGCAAAAGTCAACGACACCGAAATCACATTGGGCGAATTCCAGGAGGCAGTGCGTTATAAACGTTTCGACATACTGCAGGAATACCAGTATATGGCATATATCTATTCCCTGTACAACATTCCGTTGGATGAGTCGGTGACAACACAATATGAAACTGCGTTGAGTGCGTCAAACAGCAAAGAACTCGGTCAGCAAGTGATTGATCAACTGGCTTATAACAGAATTCTGGATGCGGAGTCGGAAAAAGCCGGAGTCGTTGTTGCGGACGAAGAAGTAACCAAGACCATCAAGAGCATGTTCGGTTTTTCTGAAGAAGATGCAGCGGCGGACGAAACAGCGGAAGATTCATTAGATTTATCGGATACCGGCTCCACGGATATTGTTCCGCCGGAACCGGAAGTGAACAAAGAAGTCGAATTTCAAAAAGCTTTTGATTCATACTTTACCGAAACAGCACAAGGTGTCTTCACGAAAGAATTTTTCCAGAAACAGATTTACTACAGTCTCTTGGAATCGAAATTTTTAGATGAAGCCGTCTTCGTAAACGAGGTTTTCGAAGATGAAATGGTTTCAGCACGTCATATTCTGGTTGAAACCGAAGAAACCGCGCAGGAAATTCTCGACAAATTGGAAGCCGGAGAAGATTGGAACGCGCTCGCCGCGGAATTCTCACAGGATACCAGCAATAAAGATAACGGCGGCGAACTGGGCTGGTTCGCCCGCGGAACAATGGTTCTGCCTTTCGAAGAAGCCGCCTTCGCGCTGAATCCCGGCGAAATCAGTGCTCCGGTAAAAACGGACTTTGGTTATCACATTATCGCTTCGGACGGGAAAGAAGTCCGTCCACTTGAGGACGAAGCGTTGAACAACGCAAAATACGCCGTCTATAAGGCCTGGTATGAAAAAGTCACGGACGAATATCCTGTCGAATCTTTTGATAACTGGGAAGACAAAGTGCCGACCGAACCGGTATTCGAACCGATTGTGACGGAATCTGCCGAAGATACAGCAGTGATCACTGACGGCGATTCAGAGACATCCGCTGAAACGGAAGCGGAACCTACGGCGGAAGAATAAGCCTTCGGTTTCGGGTGCTTACAGCCGCATAATCAAATGAAAAAGGGTGTCTCTCTGAGGGAGCACCCTTTTTCGATACATCAACCCAATATTGAAATTTATTCTGGTTTCCGATTATTCGGACAGATTCTCTTTTTCAAGATTTTCCAATGCATAATCCAGGCACTGAATAATCAATTGATTCAGAGAAATGTTATTGTCATCAGCCAGCTGTTCCAGCTTATCAACCATTTCGACCGGCAGGCGAAACGTTTTGCTAAGTGAATTATAACCTCGTTTAATTTTGAATAAACTCATGTAAACTCCTTCTTCTTTTCTGAAAATTTTTAAATTTTTTCGGCAAAATAATGCACTTCTGCATTATTCAATCCACGATACCAAGTTTGCTTTTGCAAAAGAGTTTTAACCACCTGAAGTCTGCTAAATAGGAATAAATTACTTGAACCTCTGCAAAAAGGCCGGGACAACCCTTCTGTTTTTGATTAATTTATTTTAGCGTGCCGATATTATAATTCCCAATCACTCCGGAATTGTCCTTTATCAAATAAATATTAACCGCCATTTGGAAAAAACGTTTTGTTTGATTTATTCATATATGACCTCAGTTTAAATCATCTTTCCAGTTTGTTACATACCTTGTTACATAAACGCTCTGTTTTTTCTTGAAATTAGTTTCAAGAAAAAAACACGTCATAAATTATCTGACTATTATATTACGTTTATTAATTGCAAAAAGTTTCCGTGTTTAATGAATGATTCCGTTTGAGATACATCTCCTAAAAGCTCTTATTATTTAACCTTTTTTTAATGAATTAAATTCAAAAAGACTTTTTGAAATAAAAAAGAGATGCATATTTTGCATCTCTTTCCTTCGTTCGAAATCAATCTTATTTGTACTTAAGTTGCAAAAACTCATCGGCAGCCGAATTAAACACAAGATGGAGCAGCAGGTCCTTCTTATCTTTAACATAAGGCAGGTTCACTTCATCTTCCAAAGCCGGCATAAGGTAAGACGCGGGGCGATACTTTTTAATATCATTATCATCCCCTAAAACCTGCGCCATCACTTCCGGATTAA
>CALAEB010000061.1 GCA_937890875.1 uncultured Anaerolineaceae bacterium
CCTTTTGATTCAGTCAATATTTACCAGCACATACCTGCGATTGCCAAGACCGATCGCTTCTGCGTGTTCCAATGTATGGATGGCGTGGCGGGATTCCATCCGTTCAATCAGGTCTTTGCCGTCCGGTGCAGCATATACCAGGTCCACACAAGCCTGATCCAGAGCAACAGGATCCAATGAAGCCAGGATACCAATATCCTCCATGGTTGGATCTGCGGGATGGCTGTCACAATCACAGTCTACGGACAAGTTGTTCATTACATCGATGTGAAGGATATTTTCGCCCAGGTATTCTGCTACGCCTTTGGCGGCTTCCGCCATGGATTCAAGAAAATCATCCTGCGCTGTGTTCATTCCGAATCCGGTCGTTTCCCTGCCTGCACTGTGGATAAGACTTTTCCCCGTCGATGATGCGATGCCGATAGACATATTTTTAACGACACCGCCGAAACCACCCATGGCATGTCCTTTGAAATGTGCCAGATTGATCACAAAATCATAATCAGAAAAATGGGACCCGACGACATCTTCCTTGAGATGTTTGCCGCCTTCAATCGGAAGACTCATGGTTCCGTCCGCATCCATGATGTCGACCGGTGCAATTGCAGCAAAATCATGGTCTTCCATTACCCGCAGGTGTGAAGCAGTGTCTGCACGTCTGCCACCATAAGCTGTATTGCATTCCACAATTGTGCCATTCACTTCTGCGACCAGCGGTGCAATCAGAGCGGATGACAGAAAATTATGACCGCCTGGTTCGCCGCTGGATATCTTCACAGCAACGCTACCGTTGGGCTTATGACCAAGAGCATTAAAAACACTCATCAGTCCATCCGCACTGATATCTGTTGTCATATAGACTGTTGCCATATTCTTTCCTTTCGGTTTTTTTATTTCCGGTTGCGTGGGTGCAGAGGGCTCTGGCGCCTTTGTGGATGATTGTGTTGGAACAACCACCTGGCTGGCGGCCGATGTTGCGCGAATAATGTTCCGGCAGGCAGCGAAAAAGGCGGTCGTTGTCAGCGCCATCCAGTGCAGCGCTTCACGACGGGATATTATTTTTTTCATCAAATACTCCTATCTGCTTGTATCGATCGGCAGTTGGATCAGGTTAACCGATTTGTTTCCGTGAAATGTTTTCATCCCTTTCCATATAAAACAGTCTAATACTTGGAGTAGACTCCAGGTCAAGAGCCCTTAAAATTTAAATGTGATGATCTGTTTCGTAGGCCTGCCCATGGCAGGATCTTCATCGATCTCACCCTTTTCCCAAATGCCAGTGCCATCGGTAATTCCTTTTTTCGATCACGCTGCCAAATATTTCCGCGCGCAGCAATTCGCAATTTAGATAGCCTTTTGAATCAGGGGAGAAATTTTGTTGTTCTTTTGTTTTTGCGCCTCGCGCAAAAACAAAAGAACAACAAAGAATCCTTTTCATATTTCGAACCGCTGTTCTGCACGCCATGAAAAGGACAACGTTTATAATAGGAGAACAATGAACACTCTGGATATTTTTCTGAAACACTGGCGGCGTTCCGTTCTGCTCATGATTGCGGGCGGCATTCTTGGGTATGGGGCATCCTTCCTGCGCCCTCCCTCCTATCAGGCTACGGCTTACCTGACCACCGCGATCGACTACAGCCGCACCGGCAGCCTGGAGGAATTGGAAGCCGACCGCATGCTGGGCATTGCGGAAGATATCCTGAATTCCGACGGCGTGTTTCGGCAGTTGTGCCAGGAACGGGTTTCCTGTGACCCGGGAGAAATCCGCCAGTCTGTACAAGTCGAACGCACCATCGGGCTCTGGGCGTTGTCGGTGTTTTCAGACGATGCGGCCGAAGCGGTGACATTGGCCCGCGGCTGGCTGGAGGCAGCCCGCGCGGTGCTGCTCGAACGGCAGACGCATGCGCTGCAGGCGGAAACCTTGTCACTGCAACTGGAAGGCATGGCGGTTTGCGTGCAAAACGCTGTGAACGGCAATCCGCCCGCGGTCTGCTCCGGGAAGGATCTGGACACGCTGCTGGCGGATATACAAGCGGTTTCCGCCCGGATCCAGCAGGAGCAACTGCTTTCCGGCGGAATCTCATCCGCTGTCGTGTTCGGCCCGCTGAATCTCGATCATATTCAGCTCCGCAACCTCCGCACTGCTCCCGGCCTGTTTACCTTGCTGGGCGCACTGGCAGGGTTGTTTCTGTCGGCGCTGCTGGCGATCCTCCGTCCGGCGAAAGCGGAAAAGATTTCCGGAACGCTCCAAACTGCAGCTGCGGAATTTTCTGACGACGGAAAAGACGGCGCATGAAATTGCGAAGAAATCTGTTCAGGTTCAGTGAACTGGGGATATGGAAGGCCGTTTACTGCGTTTTTCTGGCGTTGCTGCCGCTCACTTCCATGCCGCTGGTTGTGCGTCTGGTCCGTTCGGATGTGGTGGCGGCGCCCTCCGGGCTGATCCTGCTGGTTCTATTGGTCGGCTGGGCATTTCCGCGGCTCCTCGGAGGCGACAGGCTGCCTGAAAACGCGTTTTTGCTGATCGGGTTCGTTTTGGCCGCGCTGATGGTGACAGTGCTCTCTTTTTTCCGGATTATTCCGCCGTATAAATCCGCCAGCGTCACCGCTTCTTCCGTTTCAGCTGTAATCACGCTCTTCATCGGATTTGGTTTTTATCTGGTCTCGACCCTCTGGAATTCGGATGACAGGAAACGGCAGCTGACACTGCGGGTGATCAACTGGAGCGGGGCGGTTGTGCTGCTGTGGACGTTGCTTCAGGCATTTTTCTGGTACAAAGATATGCGTTATCCGGAATGGATGAAGGAAATCCAGTTCTTTTTTTCTGTCGGCTCGCTTTACCGGCAGCGGTTTGTCGGCTTTACACTTGAACCGTCCTGGCTGGCTCATCAGCTGAACCTGCTCTATCTCCCCTGGTGGTTTGCCGCTTCGGTTACCGGAGCCAGTGTGCACCGATTCCGTTATCGGAAGGTTACATTCGAACGGTTGCTTTTCGTTTTTGGACTGGCGATTCTCTTTTTAACCCTTTCGCGGGTCGGACTGGTTGCGTTTCTGCTGACCGTTATTTTCTTTGTGGTTGTTCAGATTTTCAAACGGAGCGGCAGGTGGAAAAGATTAAAAACCTGGGCCGGACGCCTGTTGCCGTTTGCGCTTGTACTGGTGGTGATTCCGCTGGTTTTACTGCTGATCGGATGGATGCTGAGCCGGCTGGATTACCGGATGGCCAATTTGTTTTCGCTCGACCTGTGGGGGCGCAGCGACCCGATTTTATATCTGGCGGAAAAACTGAGCCTGGCCGCCCGTTTTGTTTATTGGGACGGCGGAATGGAGATTTTCAATGCGCATCCGGTTTTCGGCGTCGGGCTGGGACATGCCGGTTTCTATATGCCGGATGCGTTGAGCCTGTTCGCGCTGAAATTGGTCGAGGTGCGGGATTTGCTTTACCGCACGGAAACCTTGCTGAATATTAAGAGCATCTGGATCCGGGTGCTGGCTGAAACGGGGATTGTCGGCTTTTCATTCTTCTTTACCTGGATTTTGCGCTCCTGGCTGGGTGCTTTCCGGCAGTTGGCGGCAGATTCGGAATTGCGCCGGGCACTTGGCTGGATGGGCTGCTTCACGCTGATCGCGTTCCTGCTGGAAGGGTTCAGTCTGGATACTTTTGCGCTCCCCTATCTGTGGATCAGCACTGGGCTCAGCGACAGTTCGGCTTTTCCCTCCGTGGGGATGATCAATACTGGAGACAAGGATTGAAAATAAGAAGCCTTTTTTTATTATTGCTGTTTCTGCTGGCCGGATGTACCTTTTTGACAGCATCCGGTTCTGCGGATGCTGCCGGTTCGCGGGCCGGAACAATGGCGGCGGTGTTGGAGAAGACGGAGGTCTTCCCGGCGGATGCTGTCGCGATTGCGCGGCGTTTTGGCAGAATTAATACTGACCCGTTGCCGGTTCCGGAACATCCTGTGTGGCAGTTGGGTATGGAACGGGCCTTTTGGGTGATTCATTCCGGTCTGCAGCAGACGCTGCAGGCGGAAGCGGTTTTGGTCTATCTGGGAGAGAACGTCGCCTGCTGGGTGGAAAAAGAATCCGCAGACCGCCTGCCGGATGGTTTCTTCTCCGAGCTGGAACGGTTTGACCAGGAAATATACCCTTTCCTGCGGCGGATTTTCGGCAGCGAAATGAGTCCGGGCGTCGATAATGATCCGCTGATTCATGTTTTGTTCAGCGGGAAAGCCGGAGCCGGCATTTTGGGATATTTCTCATCCCGGGATGCGGAAAGCACGGAAGTTTCCCCTTTCTCCAATGAAATGGACCTGTTTATTTTGAATACGGTTTTGCTGGAAGGCGATATCCGGCATATCACCAATACCCTTTCGCATGAGTATCAGCATATGATCCATTTTGCCCATGACCGGAACGAGACTTCGGTTGTGGATGAAG
>CALAEB010000062.1 GCA_937890875.1 uncultured Anaerolineaceae bacterium
CATAACGAAAGATTTCGATACCTAGTTTTTAATAATTTAATTAAGTTAACAGCATATAAAAAAATGATGAAAATATTAATGGATTTTTTTATGTATGACTCATTTTATTTGAAAGAAAACCTTAAATATTTAATCTTTACCTTTTGATTATTCCTAAATGTTGCCTCAAGCAGTGTGTGCACACCAAACCCATAAAAACCATTTAGCAGTCTAACTAAAACAACACCTGCACTCCCAAAATAAAAAGGGGCTTCCACAAGTCAGTCAATGACCCCAGAAGCCCTCTTTTTAAGCCAAATTAGGCACATAAGGCTGAATACAGCCGATTTCACACCTTCTTTGTATCATAGGGGGAGTATATTTCTATTACGTTTACACCATTCATAAAAGCTATGGGCGTCAAACTGTTAATTCTTTATTAGAAAGCACGCTCCGGGCCATAATTCCTGCCAAAATTGACTATAATGGATCAGGAATTCAAAATATTAGAATTCCGCCCAAAAATACACGGAGTGCAATCTATGACTGGCTCGAACCCAACCACACAAAACGAAATTCCATTCAAAGCAGAAACCAAACAATTATTAGATATTCTGATCAATTCGCTTTATTCCGACCGGGACGTTTTCCTGCGCGAACTGATCTCCAACGCGTCCGACGCAATCACCCGAATCAATTTCGAGATGCTGACCAACCATCAGGTTATCGACCCGGACGCCGCGCCGGCAATCCGGCTTTACGCGGACAAAGAGAACGGCACGCTGAGGATCACCGATAACGGCATCGGCATGAATGCGGATGAATTGGCGGAAAATCTCGGCACCATTGCGAAATCCGGCGCGCGCAGTTTTCTGGAAGCCGCCAAAGAGAAAAATGCCGGCAGCGTTAACGACCTGATCGGCCAATTCGGCGTTGGCTTCTACGCCGCATTCATGGTCGCGGAATGGATCGAAGTCACCTCCCGCTCATTCCGTCCGCAGGATAAAGCAGCGAAATGGCGCTCCACCGGCAGCGGCAGCTTCACCATCACCGATGCGGAGAAGAGCGATCGCGGCAGTGAAATCCTGATTAAATTAAAAGAAGACGCCAAGGAATATACCGAAGAGTTCAAGCTGCGCGACGTGATCCGCAAACACAGCAATTATATTCCGTATCCGATTTATATCGGGGATTCCGAAGAACGGGTGAACGCGGAGACCACGATCTGGCGGCAAAGCCCATCCGAACTGAAGGATGAAGATTATGAAAAATTTTATCAGAGCTTTACGCTGGATTTCGAAAAACCGCTCAACCGGCTCCATCTTTCGATCGATGCGCCGTTCCAGATGTACGCGCTGCTGTTTATCCCATCCAAACCGGAACGCAACATGTTCTCACTGCGCAAGGAGGATGGGCTGCAGTTATATGCCCGCAAAGTCTTGATTCAGGATTATTGCACAACGCTGCTGCCCCGCTATTACCGTTTTATTGAAGGCGTCATCGATTCGGAAGACATCCCGCTGAACGTTACTCGGGAGACCATGCAAGCCAACCGCGTCATTCTGACGCTGAAAAAAATCCTGGCCGGAAAAGTCACCGATCTGCTGAAAAAATGGGGAACCGACGAAAAAGAGCAATATGCCGCGTTCTGGAAAAAATTCGGCGTGTTTATCTGTGAAGGGATTGTGACTGAGCCCGAAGCCAAAGACAGCCTGGTGCCGCTGCTGCGTTACCGGTCGCTGAACCATGGCGAGGAATATCTCTCACTGGCGGATTATGTGCTTGAGATGAAACCGGGACAGGACAAGATTTACTACATTCTGGGAGAAAATCTGGACACACTGCGCAACAGCCCGCATATCGAAACGCTGAAGAAAAAAGGCATGGATGTGCTGCTGCTAGCGGATCCGTTCGATCCGTTTGTCATAACCAATCTGGAAAAATTCCAGGATTTCAGCCTGGTTAACGCCGCGACAGAAAAATTCAGCGAAGACGCCGATAAAAAGGACGCGGAAGCAAAACAGGAACCGGCTTTGGACGAATCGGCCTCACAAGGCCTGATCCAGCGGTTTAAAGACACGCTGGGAGAAAAAGTTTCCGACGTGAAAACGACCGACCGCCTGGTCGAATCGCCCGCCCGTCTGGCCGATGCCGAAGGCGCCATCTCACCGGAGATGCAGAAAATGTACCACCTGATGCAGCAGGACTTCAGCGCTCCCAAGAAAGTTCTGGAAATTAATCCCGCCCATCCGCTGATCACCAGACTGGCGGAAGTGACGGATTCAGACCTGGCCTCCCAGATCATTAACCAGGTTTATGACGGCGCAAAAATCATGGACGGGGAAACGCCGGATCAGTTCGCCATGCTGACCCGGATTCAGAACCTGATCATCAGCCTGCTGGACCAGCAAAAAACATAATTATTTTAAGCGCAAAGAGTTCGGGTTTCTCTGCGATACTGAGAAACCCGAACCTTTTGCTTACCGCACCCATCATCACCCGTTGCGCTCGCTGCTTCTATCTTTGGCTCCGATAACTATAAGCGGTATGGAAAAGTCCTGTATTTATGCAGGTTTGCAATGATATGGATGGTACGGACATGGAAGAATAAAATACCATTGCGGGCAACAATTCGATTTTTGAAAAGGTTTCTCAGTTCTTGTTTTCATTCCTCTCAGAAAAGATTTTATATTTCAAATTCCCGAATCACAGCATTGCAAATATATTTGGTCTCTTTTGCATGTTATACTGAAAATCAGTGTTGCTCCGGAATTATGCACGGAGATTAAAAATATTATAAAGAAACACAAGATAACAAATAGCGCTAGGACAACTAAAAATGATGAGATTTTATCGAAGGCGGATAGAATGCGGAAAATAATCACAACTGTTTTCATTAGTATTGCTATAGCGGCAATTATTTATTTGGTGATTGCCCTCGTGCTGGTGTTTACTGACGCGCCGACGAGCGCCCAGTGGCTTCAGGCGGCAGCATTGGTTTTTCAGAGGCGATTAAGGCGGACTATTCAACAATCCCGGACACAATTACCTATACGGCTCGCGATGGCAGCAATTTACCATACCGACGCTATGATGGCGGCTCAGATCGCTTAATTGTGTTAGCCCATGGTTCAGGGTGGCACGGAATGCAGTTCCACCCAATGGCCAGCAAGCTTGCGGCAAGCGGTCTCGGTACCATAGTGGTACCGGATTTGCGTGGGCACGGTGCCACTCCGGAACGTCGCGGCGATGTAGACTATATCGGTCAACTTGAGGATGATCTGGAGGATCTGATCAACACAATGCAAGCTGAGCAAAATTATAATAAAGTAGTGCTCGGAGGCCATTCTTCCGGAGGTGGTCTTGTTATACGGTTTGCGGGCGGTGAACATAATGACAGCGCAGATGAATTCATACTTATGGCGCCATTCTTAAAATATAACGCACCCACTACGAAGCCAAACTCCGGCGGGTGGGCATATACGGCAACGCGGCGTATTATCGGACTTACAATGCTTAATAACGTGGGTATTACCTGGTTTAACCACCTGCCAGTGATTAGTTTTGCAATGTCAGAAGAAGTGCTTGATGGACCTTACGGCGATACTGCCACAACAACCTATAGCTATCGGCTGAACACTGCTTTCGCGCCGCGGATGGATTATGAATCCGACCTTGCCGCAATGAAACAACCTTTCCTGTTGATTGCAGGATCAGAGGATGAGTCATTTCTCGTAGAAGCGTACCAGCCGGTAATCTCGGCGCAGACCGACAGTGGCGATTATCAGATTCTTGAAGGAATCAGCCATATCGGTATCACGACAGATCCGCGCGCGATTGATGTGATCGCTGGATGGCTTGATGCGCATTGAGCGTCTTATTTTGTTTGAATTTTTATCCCGGAGTGCAGAGAGCCCTTTTTTTTCCCAGGGGCTCTTCTTTTTTCAGCGATTGTTTCGGTAACATCATTTTTGATACATGGGAAACCAGGTTCTGACTCAGCATATCGAAATATAAAATTTCCCCGAACGAAGAAGTACAGTTGATTATTATTTTGGTTTTGAACTGCCTGCAAAAACAAAATAATAATCAAGAAACAATTTTAAATTTCAAATTGATAGCTGTGTCTCGATTTAATCATCCTGTTTGTGGTAAAATCAGCATGTTTACATCTTTTGTTCATGCAAACGCCATCATATAAAAAAACAAATTTTCTCAGGAGAAAAAAAGTGAACAAAGAAGTGTTAGACGGTCTTTTCAGACCAAAATCTGTTGCTGTGATTGGAGCGTCCGCCACTCCCGGTAAAATTGGTTACTCTGTCGTTGAATCTTTAAATAACGGGAAATATGAGGGCGCTATTTATCCGATCAATCTGAAAGCCGATGAAATTTTAGGCCACAAAGCATATCCCAGCATTTTGGATCTCGAAGGAAAAGTTGACCTGGCTGTCATCACTGTTCCGGCCAAATTGGTACTTAGCGCTGTGGAAGAATGCGGAAAAGCCGGCGTGAAAGGCGTCAGTATCATCACGTCAGGATTCGGCGAGGTCGGCGACCATGAAACCGAAAACGCCATTGTGGAAACCGCCCATCGACATGGGATGCGGGTCCTGGGTCCGAACATCATCGGATCACTTTCCAATTCGGGCAAACTGAATGCTTCTTTTGCGCCGATGCTTCCGCTTCCCGGCGATGCTTCGCTGATCTCCCAGTCCGGCGCCCTGCTCATCGCGCTGGATGCCGGAACTTATCTGCGCGGCGTCGGTTTCGACAAACTGTTCTCGCTCGGAAACATGTCCGATGTGGACTTTGCCGATATCATTGAGTGGCTCGACACCGACGAGCACACCAAATGCACCGCGCTCTACATCGAAGGGCTGAAAGACGGACGCCGGTTCCTGGAAGTCAGCAAGAAGACCAACAAACCGATCATTGCTCTGAAATCCGGTGTTTCCGCACATGGCGCAGCCGCGGCTGCTTCCCACACCGGTTCACTCGCCGGCGCCGCCAAGGTTTACGGCGCGGCATTTGAGCAGGCCGGCATCATCCAGGCAACGGATCTGAATAACCTGTTCGACCTGACCCAGGCTTTCGAATTACAGCCCCCGATGAAAGGCGACCATCTCCTGATCGTCACCAACGGCGGCGGTGTCGGCGTTCTGGCAACGGATGCGGCTGAGCGTTTTGGAATTCCGCTTGAATTCTGCCCGCCTGAATTACAGGCCGAAATGAAGAATTACATGCCGGAATTCGGTTCCGCGAAGAACCCGGTGGACATCACCGGCGGCGCCGGGCTGGAAGGCTACCGCAAATGTATCGCCTTCGGCCTGCAGCAGGACTGGGTCCACGGGCTGGCTGTGCTGTACTGCGAGACCGCGGTGACCAACCCGGATGAAATCGCCCAGGGCATTCTGGAAGCGATCCGGGAAGCGAAAGCAACACCGGCCGGCAAAGACAAACCGGTCGTGATTTCCTTCATCGGCGGCACCCGCTGCGCGAAAGCCATGCGCTATCTGATCGATAACGGCATTCCGGCTTATGACGATCCGGCCCGTGCGGTCAACGCGATTGCCGGCCTGCGGCAGTTCGCCCGGCTGCAGGAAGCCAAAGCCAACGCCAAAGATGAAAAGCCGTTCGCGGCGGATCGGAACGCTGCGCTCGAGATCATCAAAGCCGCCCGTGCCGACGGACGCGACGCGCTGACCGAAATCGAAGCCAAACAGGTCTTCGGTATTTATGGGCTGGATGTTACATCGACCCTGCTGGCCAAAACAGAGGATGAAGCCGTTGCGCTGGCGAACAAAGTCGGCTACCCGATCGTGATGAAGATCGTATCTCCGGACATCCTGCACAAATCCGACGCCGGCGGCGTCAAAGTCAACATCAAAGACGATGCCTCCACCCGGGAATGGTTCGCGAAGATCATGGCCAACGCGAAAGCCTACAAAGCTGACGCGAACATCCATGGCGTCGCCATCCAGGAAATGGCCCCGCTGGGGACCGAAGTCATCCTCGGCTCCATCAACGACGCCTCCTTCGGGCCGACGGTCATGTTTGGGCTGGGCGGTATTTTCGTTGAAGTGCTGAAAGACGTCACCTTCGCGGTCACGCCGGTCTCCAAAGAGCAGGGGCTGAAGATGCAGTCCGAGATCCGCGGCGCGAAGATTCTGGCCGGAGCGCGCGGCGAGAAGCCGCGGGATCAGGAAGCAATGGCGGAAACCATCGCCCGCTATTCCAACATGATCCTCGATCTGCAGGATGAGATCAAGGAATCCGACGCCAACCCGGTGATGGTTTATGAAGCCGGAAACGGGCTGAAAGTTGTGGACGCCCGGATCATCCTGAAAAACAAATAAAACGAATTGACAGACAAAAAAGCGCCTGTTTGAAAACGGGCGCTTTTTTTATTACCATC
>CALAEB010000063.1 GCA_937890875.1 uncultured Anaerolineaceae bacterium
ATCATTGAAAGACAGCGGATAGGTCTCATCAAACCCTTCCACACTTTCGAACTTCTCCTTGCCGACCAGCAGACAAGCCCCGGTCACCATCATAAAGCTGCCGATCTTCTTTGCGAATCCATAATATCCAGGTGCATTTTCGTCCATCCCTTCTGCTAGATGGAAGAAAAATGTCTGCCGGAACTGACCGTATCCGCAGCCGGCGTGCTGGATCTTCCCGTCGGGAAAAAATAATTTTGCGCCAACAACCCCGACGTCCGGCTGCTGCGCGATGCCCAGCATCTCTTCGAGCCAATTGGATGTGATAACTTCGGTATCGTTGTTGAGAAAAAGCAGGTAGTCTCCCGTGGCCTGTCCGGCGGCCCAATTATTGATCGCCGCGTAATTGAATGTCCGGTTCCAGTGAAGCACCTGCCCGCGGAAATCCAGATCGGTCATGAGTGTTTCGTAGTAAACAAAGGTTTCAGCCTCGGCGCTGTTATTCTCGGCAATCAGGATTTCGTAATTCGGATAAGTTGTTTTCTCGCGGATGGAGCTGATACAACGTGCCAGCATCGGGTGCTGGTCTTTGTTGGGGATAATGATCGAAACTAACGGTGTGCCTTGCACGGCATAACGCACCCGGAACGAATCCGGATAATCGTTGGTCTCTGCGGTTCCGTGCACATTGGAGCGGTCCAAATGATCCTGCAGCGCGCGCAGGTCGTCTGGATTGGGTTGCGACGTTTGCGAGCGGCGCGGGCCGCGGGTGTGATACAAAACAGCCGGGATATGTCCGATTTTTCCGGTCTGCTCACTGGCCCGCAGCACCAGATCATATAAGTTGACCTTTCCTTCTGCATCCAGGCGGGGCCAACCGATCTCCTCTCGGAGACTTTTGCGGAGCACCAGAAAATGGCGCAGGTAATTGCAACTGCGCAGATTGTATGGGTTGTATTCCGGTTTGAACCATGGGTCATAGCGCTGGCTCCGATTGTCCAGATGGTCTTCATCCGAAAAAATCAGTTCCAACCCGGGATCCCGGTTGAGCTTGCGCGTGACTTCCAGCAGTGCAAAAGGCGACAGTTTGTCGTTTGTTTCCAGAAAAGCGATGAAATCTTCTGCAATGGGTTCGAACTGTGACGAAAGACTGGTCGCGCTGGTGCTGTCCGGAAAGTGGACTCGCTCCCGCATATCGGCAGGGATTCCCCCTCGGATCGCTTCCCGTTGATCTAGGTCGCACAGGATAATCCAGTTCGATCGAGGATAGACCTGTGCTTGTACCGAACGGATCGTCCCGGAAAAATGACTCAGGTCTGTTTCTGCGGAGATTACTGTGATCAGCGTGAACGTTGGCTGAATTGAAAAACCGCTGATTTCATGTCGAATCTTCTTCGGGTGAATCAGGAGCGGTTCGTGCCGTAACCGCCAATACCAGTATTTTTTAAGAACATGGTCGATCAGCAGGTGATGAAAGAAGCGCCGCGTGATTTTGAGCGGCTGCCACAGTTTCCAGGCTTTGATCCGCTCATAAAATGATTGTTTTGTGGGAGCGAAATCCGTGTCCATCTTTTCAAACTTCAGCTGGCCGCGTAAGCGTCGGCCACTTCCTGCGCGCTGCCGAACAGTTTGGCTTGCCCGTGTTCCAGCCATAGCCCCTTATTGCAGATTTCTTTCACAGTATTCGCGCTGTGCGAGACAAAAACGATCGTCGTGCCGTTTGCCAGGTAATGCTTCATGCGGGCCAGGCACTTTTCTTGAAATGCCGCGTCTCCCACTGAGAGGATCTCGTCCGCCAGCAGCAGGTCCGGCTGGACGGCCGTCGCGGTGGCGAAAGCCAGCCGGGCGACCATACCGGAGGAATAAGAACGCAGCGGCGCGTGGATAAAACTGCCGATCTCGGAGAAATCGACGATCCCGTCGTAGAATCGGGTTACCTGGTCGTTGGTCAGCCCCAGAATGTTTCCATACAGATAGATATTTTCATGCCCGGTCAGGTCTGGGTTAAACCCGGCGCCCAGTTCCAGCATCGGGAAGACCTTTCCGCGCACGACGATGCGCCCCTCTTTGGGGGAAAGCACGCGTGAGATAACTTTCAGTAGCGTGCTTTTGCCGGCGCCGTTTCGCCCCATGATCCCGATCGAGTTGCCGCGATCCAGATCAAAGCTGATATGGCGCAGCGCCCAGAATTCGTCGATATGGATCTTTTTCTGAACCGCCCGTACAAAAAGGTCTTTGGTCCCGGAAATCGGTTCGGTCGGCATGCGGAAGCAAATGCCCAGATTGTCAGCGTGGATAGCGATGTTGTCTGCGATCATCATTTATCTCCTTCAGGCCCGGTAAGCGAACTCGTTGGAATTTTTGGTGAATAGCCACCAGCCGAAAACCAGGAAGCCCAAACAATACGCGGTCCCTTTCAGCCACAGCGAAAGTTCCGGGATGGACTGGTACAGCAGCGGGTCACGGAACAGCGTCACGAAGATATACATCGGGTTCATCTTGAAAGCTGCCAGGAATTGTTCCGGGATGATATCGACCGGATAAAACAGCGGCGTCAGGTAGGTCCAGAGCGTGATGATGACTGACCAGATCTGTGAGAAATCGTTCAGGTAGGGTGTGATCGTCGCCACGATCAGGCTCATGCCGACGATGAAACCGGTCGCCAGCGCGATTGCCGGGAAGATCATCAACATTTGGACGGAGAACTCCAGTTTGTCGATCAGCGCGATCAGCAGAAATGGGATGAAGGTCAGGATCAAGTTGATCCCGTTGATGGCTACGCCGGCCAGGATATAGATCGTTTTCGGCAAATAGACGCGCCGGATCATGGTGGCGTTATACAGGATTTGCATCATTGCTTCGGACGTGGAGGAGGAAAAGAAATTGAAAATCATATTTCCGCACAGGATATAAAGCGGGTAATGTGGGACCTGGAAACGGAAAAGCTGGGAAAAGACGATTACAAAGACAATCATG
>CALAEB010000064.1 GCA_937890875.1 uncultured Anaerolineaceae bacterium
TGTGCAAAACCGCTGCCGCGCACGATGCTCCGCTTGCCTGTCTGGCAATCAGCCCGGATGGGAGCTATTTCGCTTCGTCCGATCAGGATGGAGCCGTGAAGTTATGGTCGCTGCCCGGCGGGGAATTGCTTGCGTCCGTGCAGACTGGCGGCGGCGTTGCGTATCAGCTTCAGTTCAGCGGCGACAGCGAAACCCTTTTTTGCGGCACGGATCAGGGTCAGATCGAAGAACGCGCCGTCTCCTCCGCTCTTTACCTGGTGGATGAGGGAAATTTTGGGACAATGATCAATGCGCTGGCAACCCACCCCAAAGATTCGAAATTGGCGGCTGCCCGGGATGCCGGTGAACTGATCATGGTTGACGGTACAGCGATGACCTGGCAGCCGGTGGATTCCGATATCTCCATTTCGGCGCTGTGCTTCACGTCCACTGGACAAAAACTGCTGGCCGGAGGCGACAGCGGAAAACTCACCGTTTACGACACGTCTGACCGGCAACTGCTGGAGGCGATTGAGGTCGGCGCTCCGGTTACCGACCTGTGTATCCTGCCGGGGGATGTGTTTGCCGCTGTGGTTGACGAAACCCCGCAGCTCTCCGTCTGGTCATTGGCAAGCGGGGAGAAAAAATGGTCTTATCCGCTGCCTGCGGATATGGCGCCCAACGCGGTTGTTTGCACACCGGACGGATCCATGATCATCCTCAAAGGCACCGGTAAAAAGATTCTTTTCATTTCAGCGGCAGACGGCACGCTGTTGAAAGAATTCGCGGGAGGAACCGAATATCACAAAACCATAGCTGTCACGCCGGATGGCTCGACGCTGATCGCGGGTTTCGAGCAATCCATTCTGATGTACTCGCTGCCGGACGGCAAACTGACCGGCTGCCCGGTTGATTTGGATAGCATGCCGGATACTCAGGAAGGAATTACGGTCGAGAAAGTTGATGAAGTCACCGGGGAGACCGTCACTTTTACGCTTCCCTGCGGCGCACCCATTCCGAACGGCGCGGTCTGTGTCTGCAACTGCGTGGCAGGGTCTGTCTGCAGCTGCGTCGGATATGTTGCCTGCAGTTGTGACGGTTATGTTGCCGGATGCAGCTGTGACGGACATACCATCACGACCACTTATCATTACTGGCATCCGAATTGATACTGCTGCCGTTTGGGATCCCGGAGCTTTACCGGGAATCGATCCAGCAAAGTGTGCTGGCGTTGTGCCCGGCCCGATTGGGGTCGCCGGAAACGGTGCTGGAAAATCGCTGGATACCGAAACCGATCTGGGCCGAGCGTGGGTTTTCTGAAAACCCGGCGCGGGCATGGGACAGGCTGCGGGCTGATCTGGATCGATCCGCGGCGGATCGATCTGACACGGATCGACCTTTCAGCGTGTATGTTCATGTTCCCTTTTGCCAGTCACGGTGCGGTTATTGTGATTGTTATGCGTTCCCGGTCACCGGCGGGAACCGGTCGGCGATTCCCGAATATTTCGAATCGCTGAGCAGGGAGATCGATTTATGGTGCGAATTGAGTGCATTGGCGCGGCGCTCGGTTTCCACGGTTCATTTCGGCGGCGGAACGCCGCTCATGTTCGGGGCTGAAAAACTGGTCCGGATCACGGAGCGGCTGCGTGCCTGTTTGTGCATTAACGAGCGGACGCAGCTCGCGCTTGAAACGACCAGTTCGATGTTGACTGAAGCATCACTGACTCGGCTTTGGCAGGCCGGCTTTACCCGGCTGCATGTCGGTGTGCAAAGCCTGCAGGATCCGGTTCTGCGGAAAATCAGGGCTGCAGCGGATGCGGGCTGGGTCGTCAGCACGGATATCATTATCGGCCTGCCAGGGTATGGCGCGGCGGAGATTCTGCAGGACATCGACCGGATGGTGGATGCCGGCGCGCAGGGTTTCTCGGTGTATGAACTGGTGTATTCTCCACGTAACCACGCGTTTTTCGAAAAGCTTGGCCTGCTGGATCAGCCGGTTGTGGAAAAGTTCAGCCTGTTTCAGCTGGCTTTTCTGTATCTGGAGGATCTCGGTTTCCGCAAGAATCTCTATAACCATCTTTCGAAACAAGACGATGACAACCGCTATTTCACCGGCCCGGCGCGGAACGAGGATCTGCTTGGGCTGGGGACGATTGCGGACGGCTTTTTTGGCGATTACCATTACCGGCACGCGGAACTGGAGGCATATAGCCTGCAGGTTGCAGCAGGGCTGCCAGGGCTTGCCGGCGGCATCCGGCGCAGCCGGGTTCAACGCGAATATCGGAAACTCGAAGTTGAGATCCGCAGCGGCCGGCCGGATCCGCTCGTTTTTATTCAGGTTCTCGGCACAGCCAACGCTTTGTCGCTTTTCAGCTATTGGATCGGCCGGGGATTCATTCAAACGATGGATCATGATGAATATTGCGAGCTCACGCCCGGCGGCGCCTGGTTTGTCGGCGAAATGCTTTCCGAATGTATGCGAACAGTTGCGGATTTTTTCCAGGCTCCGGATATCTGAACCGATATCAATTGTGCCTGTACCGTTCCTTACGGGCTGATCAGCTCGATTTCCTGCAAGTAACGCAGATTCTGTTT
>CALAEB010000065.1 GCA_937890875.1 uncultured Anaerolineaceae bacterium
GTTAATTTAGGCGGATTAAAAAATATTCTGGATATTGCCAGGGAATCCCAAATCAAAGTGTTCTGGCCGAGTTCAATCGCAGTGTATGGGGAGACAACACCGAAAATAGACGTCCCGCAGCATACCAGCTTTGAACCGACGACGATTTATGGCGTGACAAAAGTCGCCGGGGAATTGCTTTGCCAGTATTATTTCCACCGGTTCGGCGTTGACGTGCGCAGCCTGCGCTACCCGGGTTTAAACGGATATAAAGCCGCGCCGGGAGACGGAACAACCGAATATGCGATTCACATTTTTTACGGCCTGATCAAAGAAAACCGTTATGAATGCTTTTTACGGGCGGATTCGCGCCTGCCGATGATGTACATGGACGACGCAATCCGCGGGACGATCGCGCTGATGGAAGCGCCCGCTGAAAAAATTTCGATCCGCACCAGTTACAACTTTACTGCCGTAAGCTTTACACCGGCGGATCTGGTCGCGGAAATCAGAAAGATATCCCCCGATTTCGAAATTGTCTACAAGCCGGATGACCGCCAGCTGATTGCCGACAGCTGGGCCCAAACCATTGATGACTCAAAAGCACGCGAAGACTGGAACTGGCAGGAAGAGTTTGACCTGCCGAAAATGACACAAGCATTGTATAAAGGAATTAAGGAAAGGTTGAAAAATGTCTAAAGAACGCTTTTTGGCTTCTTTGAAGAAAGAAGTCGACAGACTTGACCAGGCGGCAACCTCAAAACGGTTTGAGCATTACATTGAAGATTTCACCCACGATCCATCCCCCAAAGCCATTATCGATGGAAAGTCCTATAGCATATTCAATTCAAACGATTATCTGGGGCTCAGACATCACCCAAAATTGAAACAGGCGGAACATGAGGCGTCGCAGCGTCTGGGTACCGGGCCGGGAGCTGTCCGCTTTATTTCCGGTTCTTTCGCCGTTCACCGCCAGCTTGAGAAAAAACTGGCTGAATTCCACGGGCGGGAAGATGCGATCGTCTTTTCTTCCGCGTTTGCGACCAACCTGGCAGTGATTTTCAGCCTTGCCCGGGGCCAAACCAGGGACTCGGTGATCAGCGGCAGCGTACTGGTCATATCGGACGAATTGAATCACCGCAGCATCATTGACGGTGTGCGGCTGCCCAACCTGGGAAAAGATGAAAAAGCAATTTTCAAACATTTGGATGTCGATTCGCTGGAAGATATCCTCCAGAAAAATTCGGGGAAATTTCAGCGAATCGACATCA
>CALAEB010000066.1 GCA_937890875.1 uncultured Anaerolineaceae bacterium
AGAAGACGTCGGGATGGGTGGCGGCCAGTATGACATTGTCACTCTCGGTGCGCAGGACTCCGGCGTTTATCTGGACAATGGCTGGACGGAGTCGCTGGATCCCATGTTCAAATCCATGAGCGCAGCGGATCAAAAAGCCTACGACCTGGATGATATTTTCCCGGTTGTCAAGCAGTCGCTGTCGTCTACGAAAAAGGGGCTGGGCAGCCTACCGTTCTATGCGGAAACGACGCTGCTGTTTTACAACAAGGATATTTTCAAGTCGAAAAATCTGACAATGCCGGAAAATCCGACCTGGGATCAGGTCTATGACCTGGCGGTCAAGTGCAATGATCCTTCGAAGGGAATTCGAGGAATCGCCATTCGCGGTCTGCCTGGCGGCGGCCAGAATATGTTTATTTTCAGTTCCATTGCCTATGCGTTCGGTGCAAAATATTATGACAAGAACTGGAATGCAACCTTTAATACCCCGCAGATGAAAAACGCCATTGAATTTTATAAGAAGATCATTACAAATGCAGGAGAATCAGGAGCGACCACCTGCGGTTATACCGAGTGCCTGAACCTGATGTCGAGCGGAAAGGCCGCCATGTGGTACGATGCGAGCGTTTCGGCCGGCACTATGGCGAATTCCAAAGATTCCAAGGTGCAGGGGAAGATCGGCTATGCGATGGCTCCTCTGGAAGTAAAGAAGGACCAGACAAACACAATCGGCGGCTGGGGCCTTGCAATTACCTCCTCTTCCAAGCATAAGGACGCAGCGTTTAAGTTTCTCACTTGGGCAACCAGCAAGGATTATGCGAAACTGGTCGGAACCACAAAAGGCTGGGTGAGCGCACCATCCGGAACCAGGCAGTCCACCTATGACAATCCGAATTACAAAAAGGCCTGTGATTTTGCAGATATCACAAAGAAAGCTTTGCTGAAAGTCAATTATAGTCATCCGGCCATTGACGAGACCCCTTATGCCGGAAACTCCATCCCCAATATGCCGGAATACTCTTCGTGGGGTGAAACCATTGCGCAGCAGCTTGCCTCTTACCTGACCGGAAAGACAGACATCAACAGTGTCCTGACCTCCGGGCAGAAAACACTGCAAGACGTGGCAACAGAAGGGAACTATAAAAAGTAAAGAAAGATCCCGGTTAAAGACCGGGACAGATAAAACGGAAATGAAAAATCCCTGCTCCCCCTTTGCGCATCCGACTGTGAAGCGGGATGCGCGGGAAGGGGAGCAGGGGCTTCTTTTTCCATTGCAACGGCAGCGGCTTTCCAAAAGAAGGGACTGAGGATGAATTGGAACATTCCAAGCGCGATCATACAAAGTATATTATACTGCCCTCCGTAATCATTGTTGCGGTTATTACACAAATTCCTTTTTTGATTACCATTTATTATTCTTTCCTGAAGTGGAACATCAACAGGCCCGACCAAGGAATTCATTTTGCCGCCTTTTCGAATTATGCCAAGATCTTTTCCTCTCAAGACTTTTATACGGTCTTGCTGAATACTTTCATCATTATCGTGGTGTCACTTGTCGTCTGCACAGTTTTGAGCATTTTGCTGGGTCTGCTGTTTAACCGCAAATTTGCCGGGGTTAACGTTTGCCGGACTCTCATTGTTCTGCCGTTCTTTGTGATGGAATCCGTGATCGGAATTGTCTGGAAAACCTTGATTCTGAGCCCTTCGTTTGGGCTGAATTACTATATCAGCCAATTTTTCGGGCGCCCTGCGGTCGATTTTTTCGGCCAGGATGCGCTGCTGACTATTTTGATTTTGATTATTTGGCAATGGACTCCATTTTTCTTTTTGATTATCATGGCCGGATTGCAGAATATGCCGGATGATGTTTTGGAAAGTGCGCGGATCGATGGAGCAAGCGGGTTTACCATGCTTTTAAAAATTCAGATTCCGCTGATTCAGGACCACATCAAAGTCGCAATGATCCTGGGATTGATCAATATTTTGAAAGTTTTTGGGCTTGTTTACGTCACGACGTCGGGAGGGCCGGGGATCAGTTCGAGCAACCTGCCTTACTATGTCTATAAATGTCTGTTCTATGACTGGGACGTAGGAAAATCTGCTGCTGTTGCTGTTATCACAGTGGCGGTTACGCTTCTGTTGACGCAGACTTTTTTCAAATATCTTTACCGGAAGAAAGAAGCCTGAAGTTCGGTTTGCAGTGAGCAGGAGGTTTAGGATGAAAAGAAAAGTTAAGAAAAATATCGTTAATGTTTTATCTGTCTTGATCGCGCTGATTTGGGTTTTCCCGATCCTTTATATGTTAATTTCCAGCTTTAAGACGGAAAGCCAAGTGGTGATCCCCGGGCTCTTTTTCCAGCCGACGCTGGAAAATTACAAAGCGGTTGTCAATACGGAATTTTACCAGCATTTGGTCAATTCCGTTCTCATTACATTCGCCACGGTTTTGGTCTCGACTGTTTTGGCTGTCAGCGCAGCCTATGGGCTCGTTTTCACGCCGCTGAAGAAGCCTGGCAATCTTTATTTCTGGTTTGTTTCCACAACGTTCCTTCCGGCGGTTGCCGTGATTGCACCTGTTTATTTTGCATTTAAAAAGTTAAATATGATTGATTCCTATGCTGCAATCATTCTTCTGTATGTCGGCGCAGGGACGCCGCTGATGGTTTGGCTGATTACAAACTTTTTCAAGGAAATTCCGAAAGAAATCATTGAAGCGGCGGATATCGACGGCAGCGGCCGGCTGAATACGTTTTTTAAAATTATGCTTCCACTGACAAAAAACGGAATTATTTCCGCAGCCTTGCTGGTCTTTATCGTGACATGGAATGAATTCTTCTTTGCGGTTACCATTACTTACACGCAATCCTCTACACTGTCCGTATATATGAGCAAATATATGGTCCAGCAGGGATATTTCTGGGGGAAGATGTGCGCAACGGCAACCATGATTGTTATTATTCCGATTGTGATGGGATTCTTTACACAGAAGTCCCTCGTGAAAGGCCTTGCCGCCGGGTCAGTCAAAGGCTGATGCAGTTGCAAGCTGAGTTTTACAAAAATCA
>CALAEB010000067.1 GCA_937890875.1 uncultured Anaerolineaceae bacterium
AGATAATCTTCAACCCCGTAACCGGAAAGACTGTTCCGTTCAAAACGGGGCAGCAGCAAGGTGATCAGATATTCCAGGCAAACGATGGATAATACAGTCAGCAGGGAAACCAGACTGCCGGGATCAACCCCGAAAAATCCCGAGCCGCGTTTGAATAATACCGAAATGCCCAGCGTGGCACTGGCTGTCACCGGGCCGCGCAGCATCCATTCGAACAGTCGCAGGCGCACCACCCGTGACGACCAGGAAACACAAAATGTGGTCACGGAATAACCCAGCAGAAACGCAAAGAATAAAATGATCAGGTTGGATAAACCGCTGATCAGCCAAAACAGGAGCGGATGCTGGGAGACAAAGCCGGAACCGAAGATCAGCAGGGGAAATGTACCCAGCAATATTCCGATCGAACTGACGATCAGGTACGCCATCCGGCGGCGGCTTGTTCTTGTGCGCGTTCGCGCAAATGTGTTCCAGAAATTGATCAGGGACAAGACAAGCAGAACACCGAAGAAAATCCAGAACCATCCGATCCGTTCAGACGGAATCAACGTCGTCCCGATTTCGTCAATCTGACGGATCCCATTAAAAAGCTGATCCTGCCATAACATCCCGAAGAAAAACAGAGAACAGCCGTAAATCATCACAACGCCGATTTTTCGCAGCCGCCGCTGCGCAAAGCCGGTCATTGTCAGCAGTGTTTCAGAGAAATGGAAGAAAAAAGCCGGCAGAAAGATAAAACCGGACCAATGGATTTTCTGCCAATAAAGCTGATATTTTGTCGCGACTGAGGTCGTCTCCAATGCGTCCGCGGAATAAATCACGGTCAGACAAATTAAAATCAGTCCGAAAACCTTGGCCAGTTTCTCTTTCTTCACAAAAAACAGTGAAAAAAGGAAAAGTGAAAAAGTTGTGATCGCAATCCCGGCAGTCAGTATCTCGCTGAAGACCCGCAGCACCGGGAGTATCCAGGAAAAAAAATTCTCCATCAAGATACCGCTTACCTGATATTTTTGGAGAAGAAAAGGGCAATCTCCAGGTTCGGGAAATAGAACTCCTGATACCCACAAAACTGATACCCTTTCGACATGAGAAACCGAATTGCGGGATCATTTTTCGCCTGAACGGTAAAAACGACCCGGCCGATCGCGTTTTGCTGTGCTAAGGACTGAATGCCGCTCAGCATCGCCGTACCGATCCCTTTCCGCCGGTATTCCGGTTTCACCCCGCCGATTTTAATCAGGATCCGGTTATTAATGATATCCCGTTCGAGGTGGACAAACCCGATCATCTGATTTTCGTAACGTGTGACAAACACTTCCTGCCGTTTAACCATCATTTCAACGGCAAACGCGTCTCCGGCCTGAAACGGGACAGAAATCGTCTTTGGCAGCTTGATTTTCTGGAAGACAATTGAATACGAGTCCAGGTCGTCAACAATCTGTGATTTCCACACATAATTGCTTTCAAAGTCCAAATCAATTTTTTTTATCAGCGGACAATCCGACATATCGGCGACCCGCAACTCAATTTCCGGCATGCTTCACCTCTACAAAATATTGTATCAAAAAAAAACAGCTCCCCGGACGGCAGCAATAATTCCCGCTTGATTCGAAATTTAGACGAGTCTCTCGAATCAAGCAGAAAAAACAAAAGAGCAACAGAAAATCCGCTCCGTATTTCGAAATGCTGTGATTCATGACGGCGATTCAAATTTGAAGAAAAGAACCGCAAGATTTCTTTTTACTCAGAATAGATCATCCTGTTTTCGAATTGCTGACTGCCATAATGGCATATTGAAAAATACTATAAAATATAGTATTATAAAATATAATAGTTATGAAGGTGCTTTGATGGAGCATGTAAGCAGCAGTTTCAAAATATTTATGGAGGAAAGCGGTTCTATCGGTACGGATTTCATGGAAATGGTGATGAAAACATCACAAGCAAGTGCTTTGGATAGAAAAACAGCGGAGCTTTCCTATATTGCCGTTCTATCGGCCGTTCGATTATTAGGCGGTTTGCCTTTCCATGTAAAATCGGCAAAATCACTCGGAGCGTCAAGAGAAGAAATCAAAAGCGCAATTCTGGTCGGAATACCTGCCGTTGGTTTAGCAGTTACAGAAGCGTTGCCAATCGCTTTGCGCAGTTATGACGAAGAATGAGGGGGACATGTGTCTACGGTAGACTTGGTTCTTTTAGGGATGATCTATGAACAACCGTGCAGCGCCTATGAAATGCAAAAAAATATCGAATATCGGAATCTCTCAAAATGGGTAAAAGTCAGTTCCCCTTCAATCTACAAAAAGGTTATCCAACTCGAGAAAAAAGGGTATCTCACCAGCGACACGATCCGTGAAGGGAAAATGCCCGAAAAGGCCGTCTATTCAATCACTTCGGCCGGAAAAGATTATTTTCTTTCACTGATGAAGGAAAACGCAACCCGCACAATCAGTGTTATGTTCGATTTTAATGCGGTGGTAGCCAATTTGAACAAAATACCCAAAGAACAGGCGCTGGAACTGCTTGCTGATATTCGTACCGGTATTATCGGCAGTAAATCCTATATGGAAAAGATGGTTCCACAGAGAAAACATATCCCGCTTGTTGGTCAAACAATTATTTCTCAACAAGTACAGGTTTTAGAAGCGCTTCTGAGTTGGATCGATAGTTTTGAACATGAGTTCAATGGTTTGGGAGAAGGAAAATGAAACAGGAACAGCGATTGACCGGACGCAAATGTTACGATCATCTCGGAGGAAAATTAGGTGCGATGCTTTTTGAGTTTCTAACTGCAAATGAGTGGATACGCTTAGACGATGGAAAAAGCACGGTATATGTCCTTACACCAAAAGGTGAAGCGGAATTAAATTCAATAGGTTTTAAAACAGCTTCTCCCCGACAGCAATAAAAAAAGCCATCACCGGGCAGAAGGTGTGTTTTGTCCCAAACGCCTTTTCTTATCGGGGATGGACCATTTTCTTGCCGCGACAGTTGGCTGGACAGTTGGATAGATTCAATCCGGCGTTATTGACTGTTCAGAATTCTCACCGCCACATCACAGGGGGTGTATTCGAAATTATTCTTGTCCAGCGCCGTCAGGCGCAGAACATAATCGCCATTCGAAATTTCTGTCGTCGCCAGCACGCCCAGCACGCCTTCAACGATCGGAAGATTTCCGGCGGAAATCGCAGTCCAGTTCACCTGGTCCGTCAACGGAGAATAATGATATTTATAGAAACCCAGCTCCTGGAAATTGACGGTAGCAACCAATTCATAAAGCCCCGATATTTCTTCACCGGATTTGGGGGCAATCCATTCCAGCTGACCGGGCAGGCAGCCGGTCCCTGTCAGTGCCAGCGGAGTGGCAGTTTCCGCCGAATCTGTCTCAGCATTGGGAACCGCTCCGGTCGGCGTTATCAGCACAACACCGGATGCCAGTCCGGATGTCGCTTCCACTGTCGGCAGAATGCCGGTATCCGGCCCTTCCGTCGGAACCGGGCCTTGCGCGGATTGTGTCTGCGGAAATTCCGGAACGACAAAAGTCAGGCAGACAAATTCCGCCGCAATTAATAAAAAGACCAGAATCACCATTGCCAGCGAGGCGTTTAATTTGCTTTGTGCGGAATCCCGCTCAAGACCAAAAATCGTCGAACGCCACTCCCGCCAGGCATAAATCAGCCGGCGCAGATAGATAAGCGCGACTGCCACTAATATGGTATAAATCCAGTTTTGATAATTAACGAGAAAATTCAGCAGCGACTGCATTCAGATTCTTCAGCGTTCCATACGGGGGATAATTTCCGTCAGAATCCTGATAATTTTCGGACCGATCAAATTCGCGGCTTCCAAAACTTCATGATGGGAAGTCTGCGCTTCACCAGTATCACTGCATTGATTGGTAATGCCCGAAATCCCAAGCACC
>CALAEB010000068.1 GCA_937890875.1 uncultured Anaerolineaceae bacterium
TCTGCCGGTACGAACGCGTCCAGCGTTTCAAAATCATCGAACAAAAGAATATTGATATCCATACCAAGCCATCCTTCCCGGGTTATTCCTCCAACGGACCGCTATTTGAAAATGTCATGCAAAAAAATCAGCCAACCGCAGCGCAGCCGACGCAGTTCAGAAAAGCCGACAGGTCGGGTTAATACGCCACAATCTCCTTGATGTTAAACTCACGTCCGGTCAGCATCTCGTAGTCTTCGCTTTGGCAATGGGGGCAGACGCCTTTGTTTTCCATCAGGTTGTATACTTTGCCGCAGCCTTTGCACAAGGCGTTGGCTGGCAGGATCTCAATTTCCAGTTTGGCGTTTTCAAGCATCGTCCCCTCAATTACGGCAGGGTAACAGGCGCGGATGAACTGCGGCACGACGCTGGCCATTTCGCCGATCTGCAGCACCAGGGTGTCAATTTGTGCGACGTTGTTTTCCCGGGCTGTTTCTTCCACAATTTCCACAACATGAACCATAATACTGAGTTCGTGCATAACTGTCTCTCTTTTCTTTTTTGCCGGACCCTGCGCGGTCAGAACGGCAGAACGTCGGAAAGACCGACCTGATTATTTTACAGACCTGCTTCTTTGGGATCTGTCAGAGATTCGAAATTGAGGAAATTTCTCTGAATAAAACGGGTAAGCTTGCGTTTCTCCTGTTTGCGCATTGCACAAGCAAGAGAAACGCAAATTGCACTGTCCCTATTTTGAGGTCCTGTTGATCCGTTGCGCAAGATTTCCGGCATTTCGAAATATGAGATGATTTTCTGTTATTCTTTTGTTTTTGCACAACGCGCAAAAACAAAAGAATAACGGGCTTTCCCTCTTTATTCGAAAAGTTCGTCCAATTTTCGAATTGCTGGCAGGGTTCGACAATTCATTCCAGCGATTCTTACAGCGCTGGAAGTTCTTATCCGCTATTGAACGAACGCCTTTTTTACTTTTTTCGATGTCACATTGATCTTCCGCTTCAATATCTGCTTGATCACCACGGGCTTCAGTTTTTCGTAAGCAACGCCCTCGCCGTTGTATTTGCGCACCAAATGGATCGCATCGAATTTACAGCGGGTGGTGCATTGGCCGCAGCCCACGCAAAGGAATTCATCTGTCCCCGTGACGCCGCAGCCCAGGCACCGTTCGCTTTCCTTCTTCATCTGCTCCTCTGTGAAGGTGCTGCGGGTATCCTGGAAGGTCTTTTGGTCTGTTGTCGGGGTATGGCGGGGGCTTTGCCGCGGCACGCTGTCAAAACCGTCCAGCATCAGCTTCTCCTTGTTCAGGGCAAGATATTCTTTCCGGTCGCGTCCGATCACCAGGCTTTGGCCCGGGTGCACATAGCGATGAATTGAGACAGCGCCCTCTTTGCCCAATGCAATCGCGTCGATGGCAAATGCCGGTCCGGAGAGCGCATCGCCGCCGGCAAACACATCCGGTTCGCCGGTTTGCAGAGTGAAGCGGTCGGCTTTCACGGTGCGGTTCGGGTTCAGTTCCACCTGGCTGCCGTCCAGTAAGCCGCCCCAATCGATCGTCTGTCCGACAGAAAGCAGCACATACCGGGCCGGCACAAATATTTTTTCCGTTTCATCGTACTGCGGACTGAATTTGTGATTTTCATCGAAAACGCGGATACATTTTTTGAATTCGACGCCGGCAGCGTGACCATTCTCGGTCACAATGCGAACCGGGCCCCAGCCGTTTTGTATGGTGATCCCTTCCGCTGCGGCTTCTTCAATCTCTTCCGGAAGCGCCGGCATCTCCGAATGGCTTTCCAGGCACAGCATGGCTACGGCCGTATTCCCGACCCGAACGGCGGTGCGGGCAACATCGATGGCGACATTGCCGCCGCCGATGACAATGACGTCGCCATCCAGCCGGGGATTGTTTCCCAGGTTCACCTGCCGCAGGAATTCCACGCCGGAGATTACATTTTCTGTATTTTCTCCCTCAATCCCCAGTTTCCGCCCGACTTGGGCTCCGATGGCAAGATAAAAAGCTTCATAACCCTGTTTGCGCAGGTCAGCCAGGCTGACATCTTTCCCCACTTCGACTCCGGTTTTGAACGCCACGCCCATCTCGCGCAGAATGTCGATTTCCGCTTCGATGATGTCCTTTTCCAGCCGAAACGATGGAATGCCCAGCGTGAGCATACCGCCCAGTTTTTTCTCTTTTTCAAATACCGTCACCGGATAACCTTCCTCGGCCAGATAATAGGCACAGGAAAGGCCGGCGGGGCCGGAGCCGATCACGGCAATTTTCTTGTCGTAATTATGTTTTCTGCGGGGGATATAACGGTTCGCTTCCACCAGATCCTGTTCGGCAATGAATTTTTTGATTTCGTCAATGGCGACAGGCTCGTCCACATCGCCGCGGGTACAGGCGCTTTCGCATTTGCGCGGACAGATCCGCCCGCACACCGCCGGAAGCGGGTTGTTCTTTTTAATTAATTCCAGCGCTTCCCGGTAACGCCCCTGAGACGCCAGTTTGATATAACCTTGGACGCCGATGTGAGCGGGACAGCCGGTTTTGCAGGGGCTTGTACCCGTTTCGACCACGTTTTTTCGGTTGATCCGGTAGTCGGGGTTCCATTTCTCGGGACCCCAATCCGTGTCGCGAGGCGTGTCCTCGCGCACAATCGCTTCCACCACCGGCGCGCTTGAACAAAGTTTCTGTCCTAACTGGAGCGCGTTTACCGGACAATTCTCGACACATTCGCCGCAGGCCACGCATTTATCCCTGTCCACCATGGCCACATAGTTGGAACGCACCATGTCCGCGTTGATAAACATCTCCGCCGTACGCAGCGACAGGCATGAGCAGCCGCAGCAATTGCAGATGGCATGGGTTTTGCCGCTCCCGTCCAGATTGGGGATCTGGTGCATCAGGCCGTTCTCCTCGGCTCTTTTAATAATGTCAAAAGCCTCGTCCCGGGTGATCTCACGGCCGCGTCCGGTACGGATATAATACTCGGCGGCATGACCCATCTGGATGCACATATCTTCTTTCAGATGGCCGCAGCCCTCTCCCATCGCTTCCCGTACGGTGCGGCAGGCACAGTCGGAGACGGAGAACTTATCGTTGTCGTTCAGATATTTGGAAATTTCTTCGTAAGAAGCGCCCCGGCTTTGGCTGTCGATAGCACTTTCGATGGGGATGACCCGCATCAAGCCGACGCCTACCGGAAAACTGCCCGCTGTTTTCGGCCCGCGCATCTTGCCATAGTCGTCGAAAGCTTTGGCGATTTCCGGGTATTTGCGCACATTATCCAGGTTGTTCACCATCATTTCCATGATGCCCGGAACCCAGGTTTCATACCAGAAGATATCTTCGCCGTTTTTGTTATTCACAAAGCACACGCCGGCATCCGCCAGCGCCAGAAGGCTGCGGGTGGTTTCTTCCAGGCTTTTGCCGCATTTCGCGGCAATCTGCGCGGCTGTCTGCGGCTGGCGCATTTCGAGCGCCAAAGCAACCTCGGCCATTTCATCGCTGACGATCGGCGCAAGAATCCGGTACTCGGGATCCTGTTCGCTGAAGCTGCTTTTTGAGCCTGTTTTTCTGCGGCTGACTTTGTTGGCGAATTCCAAAACTTTCATTTTCACGGCCATAAGATACTCCCTGATTCAGATATAACTTCGATCAATTCTCTTTCCAATTTTTTACTTCATCGCGAAGCCAGGCGAACCATTCTTCCATGCCTTCGCCTGTTTTTGCCGAAATAGGAATGATTTTCGCTTCCGGGTTGCGTTTCCAGATGCGCTGTTTGCAGGCTTCCACGTCAAAGTTGAAAAATTCTGCCGCGTCGAGTTTGTTGATGAGCACGACCTGAGAAATCTCAAACATTAAGGGGTACTTCAGCGGTTTGTCGTCCCCTTCGGGTACGCTCAGGATCATGGCGTTTTTAGAC
>CALAEB010000069.1 GCA_937890875.1 uncultured Anaerolineaceae bacterium
TGATGATAGAAAAGCGCGGATAAAAGGCAAACGGCAAAAAGCATTTTGCTGCGGGATTGGACAAACCATTGTACCGGCAGAAAAAAAAGGGTGGCAACACCCAAAACAGAAGCCAGAAATATCCTGTCTGCATGCGGCCTGTCTGCCGCTTTTACATAAGTATCTCCGATGACCCAAAAAGGAAGCAATGACAGAAAGATCCAGAGGAAAGCGAATATCACATATCCCGTCATTGGTTTTGGATCGGCGCTATGTGCGCTTATCTGTATTCTTGAAAGAAAACTGAACGGGCGAAACAGGGTCCCAACATTAATTGAGAAAAGTTCTCCGATAAAATCAGTGAAGATATAGGTGAAGTCCAAAATAACGTTTTGGATGAAAACGCCGAGTGCTGAAAAAGGATCGAAAAGAAAATCATACAGAAGTTTCGGCGGATCCGCTTCCTGAATCGGGAAAATTTTTGTGTAGTTCAGCCGATACACACTATATACGCCAAAAAGAATCAGCACCGGAGCGAAAAATTGCAGAGATTTTTTGATCGCGCTTTTTATGGAAAGTGCTTGTGCCCGGAAAACAAAAAATAACACCGGAAGTTTAATCAATTCGAGAAATGCGAAGTATTCCGTTATGCTCAGCTGCAAAATCATGAACAGGATCGATAATCCGCCAAAGAGTACGGCGGAAAGTCTTTGTGGAGCCTGAGCGGATCGGATCAGAAAAAAGACGGAAAGAAGAAAAAGCAGTGCGTTCAGATAATGTTGCGAATACGCGACGGATATATAAAGTTGGGAGAATATTGGGCACAGGATATAAAGGCTGGTGATAACCAGGTTTGCCAGTTTGTTATCCGGCCATATTTTCTGCAAAATTTTATAGCACAGAACACTGGTTGAAAATTTTAAAATGATGATGAAAATATGCCAAAGCCGCAGATCGTTTTGCAGAAAACGGGCGTAGAGAATATTCGTCCAGGCGGAAGTGGGCCGGTCCGCCAGGAAGTATTCCCAATAAGCTCCATCGCCGAATTTTATTCGTAAAAAAATCTGACTCCAGTCATCCCAATAAAAACCCTGTGAAAAAATGAATAGGCCGTGAACAGCCAGACACAAGGCTGCAAAGAAAACAAAGATTATACTGTCCCGTTCCGGAATTCTGAACCGTTTAATCTTTGAGACCAATTTCAGCCCTCGTCGTCTGTTTTTGACGGAAGATTCACGTTTACGATTTCACCATGGTAGTTGATCGTAATTTTCATGCCCATCATGCCTAAATAAGCGCGGACATCTTCCGGTATTCCGACCTCAAGCATCGAATCGATCTGCTGATCGATATTTCTCATCTGATTTTTTAATATTGCGACCGTAAAGATGTCGTCCTGTCCCATCATGGATGCGGCCTGTTCGCTGAGATAATCCTCGTTTCCTTCAATCTGGTCCGTAAATGTTTTCAGAATCTGCCGGTCCACTTCTTCGGAGAAAATATGCCGTTTGAAACCGGCGTCATCGACAACATAGTATGCGTCCTGTCCTATCTGTTTAACTTCAACCGGCTGATCCGATTCATCGACGACCAGCCCTGAGAAAAGCGCTTGTTTTGCCATAATTATTTCCTGAGCATTAATCCTGAATAAAAAGTACCCCCGGAAGAATAAATACCGGTTCAGTTTTTTGGGTTTCCAGCAGCGGATTAACTGATTTCAGGGAATCCGCTCCTGCGGCAGATTCGTTATTGACGTAGCAAAGAATTCCATCGGTGACGCCCTGCGCGATTTTGTCCGTATTCTCTGTAAGCATGCGGTAATCCAGATTTAGATAACCGGTTTCAATGATTAATGCGGTTGTGTAATCATTTACCATACTGTACGAATAAAACATTTCCGGATCGGAACTGATTGCAGTCCCAAGATACGTCATTCCGGTATTCCGGGCGAAGCGGTCCACAATGCAATCTTGAAAATTTTTGGTCTCAACCGGGTATACGATATTGCCGATACCGGAGACTTTAAAACCGGATGCGGATTCATTGATATACTCGCAAGTATCGTTATGAATTGCGATCAACGCCAGTCCGGTGTAATCCGAAAGTTTCGAATCAAATTCCTGCATTAAATCAACCGTGTATCCGTTTTTGTTTAATTGATCCCTCACCATTGTTGCAATCCGCAGATTTACATCCACCTCCCGGATATTGTTGAGCGCTTCATCGCATACCTGACCTGAGTCGAACCCCCAATGTCCTGCCACAATGCCAATTCTGCTTTGTTCGTTGGGCAGAAGGGTTGGATGCAGATCAGAATCCGGATTGTTTTTTCCCGGGTTCCGGCTGCCGCCATCCAGGTAAGAGCCAATTTCCTCCCCGGGTGTAAAAAAAATGAAGAACGTCGCCGCGATGGCGGCGGTGAAAATGATCAGCAGAATTGCCTGAAACGGTGAGGTTTTATTCATAATCAATCGTTTTCTTTCCGTTGCGTTAAGTATAAACGAATACGACAATGGAGGAACGAAAAAATAAGCTTTCTAATAAAAATATAATGAGCGGATGACCTGAATTCTCCGCTCATTATCAGGACTTTGAAAAGGAGGTTCTTAATTTCTGATATTCGTTCTTTTAATGTCGCATTTTCCGATAATCCCGGAAAATGCGACATTAAAAGAACGGTTTATTCCTGTTCATATTTGAGGATGCTTCTTTCTTGGTCTTTGCGCCGGCAGGTCTCAAATGATTCTGCCGGTTTGTCCCAACAGATGCGCGTAAAAAGCGATCGCGTATGGGATCGTCAGAATAATTCCGACATAAAAGACCGAAACCCCAAGGCTTGCGATGACCACGGCGACAGCAAGCGCAATGATTAACGTAAAGAACAATTGGTTGTTGTTTTTTACCAGCAGGTAGACTTTTCGGAAGTTAAATGAATCCCGCAGTTGTTCGGTTTCCAGAAAGATAAGAATAACCGCCGGCATGATAAAAAGAAACAGAATGAAATAGACAAAACCGGTCGCATTTTGCAAAAAATGGAAAAGCTGTATTCCAAAGTTTTCCAAAGCTCCGTTAAATAAAGCTTTCCATATCCAGGTGAGAAGATTCAACGCCAGCCATATGACCGCAACAGGAATTGAGTAGACCAAATAGATCAAAAACAGTTTTATCCCGCGAAGCAGGTAGTTCCAGGATGCGGCTTCAGGGATTTTCTCATAGTCATCATCAATTACGCGTTTGCTGATCTCTACCGCCCAACCGATCAGGTGGAACTGGCCGATGATAGGAATTAATGTCAGAAGACCGGTTATGATTATTTTTTTTATCCATTTATGTTCCTTAAAAACAAATGTTAATGCTCTGGTATAATCCATAAGTCCTCCAAAACTTGTTTTGTATTTTTATATACGAAGAAAAAACAATCATGTTGCTAAAACCGAATGACAAAAAAAAGAGCGGACAAAGTTCGGGAAACCGGAACCGGACGGTTTTCATTTGCACATTGATCGGGCTCCTTTTTATCGGGGGCATCTTCGGGCTGCAGAATATTATTCCGACCAATACGGATTGGGTGCGGTTTGGCGGCGGTGATAATTTCCAGCATTATATCGGCTGGCGATTCTTTCGGGAGAGTCCTTGGACAAAACATTTTTTGTTTCTGCAGAACTTAAATTATCCTCAAGGAACTTCGGTCATTGTGACGGATTCCAACCCGTTGTTCTCTGTTGTCTTTAAACTGTTCCGGTCTGTTCTCCCTGCAGAGTTCCAATTCAACGGATTGTGGATATTGCTGAATTATGGGCTCATCGGCTTTTTCTCCGCGTTGGTCGGCTGGAAGCTGACCCAAAAATCGTTTTATACAATTGTCCTTTCTATATTTGCGATTTTAAATCCGGTTATCCTTCAGAGAGCGGCAATTCATGATACGTTAACGGCCCATTGGCT
>CALAEB010000070.1 GCA_937890875.1 uncultured Anaerolineaceae bacterium
GCTGTTGCTGAGGATTTGGCCCAATGTCATCCGCCAATCACTGGGACAAATCCTCAGCAACAGCCTGCACGGACGGGCGATCACGCGGGATCTGGATTGGGGGATCCCGGTCCCGGTTGAGAACGCAGCGGGAAAATGTCTCTATGTCTGGTTTGAGGCAGTTATCGGTTATCTTTCCGCCTCCATTGAATGGGCAAAACTCGAAGGAAAACCGGACGAATGGAAAAAATGGTGGGAAAACTCGGACTGTAAATCCTATTATTTCATCGGGAAAGACAATATCCCGTTCCACGCGATTATCTGGCCGGCGGAATTAATTGGTATGGGGACGCAATTTGACGTACTTTTTGAAGGAAAAGAAGGCTCCCCGCTGATTCTTCCTTTCAACGTCCCGGCGAATGAGTTTATGAATCTTGAAGGGCAAAAAATTTCGGGCAGTCGCAACTGGGCAGTTTATGTGCATGACTTTCTGGAATCATATGACCCGGATCCTCTCCGGTATTATCTGACCGTCAATATGCCAGAGTCGCAGGATACCTTCTGGGACTGGGAAGATTTCCTGAAACGCAATAATAATGAATTAGTGGCGACCTGGGGCAACCTGGCCAATCGGGTGGTTTCTTTCGCGAAAAAGCATTGGGGAGAAGTCCCTGACCCGGGCACACTTGAAAAAGAGGATCAGGATCTGCTGAACACAATTCAGGACGGTTTTTCCGCCATCGAAAAAGAATACGAAGCAGTGCATCTCCGGGCCGCACTGGCTGAAACGATGCGGCTGGCTTCCGAGGTGAACCGCTATTTGGATATCGCCGCGCCCTGGACTTTAATAAAAACGGATAAGCAGGCGGCCGGGAAAAAAATCTACACCGCTCTGCAAGCGATCAATTATTTAAAAATCCTTTTCTCACCGATTTTACCGTTCACATCCGAGAAGCTGCACACGATCCTCGGTTTTGAAGGGCAGCTCTTCGGAGATATGGTCGTCCGTACTGTCCAGGACAACCTGGGAGAACACAAGGTTAACTGGTATGATCCCGCAAAAGAGACCGGGAAATGGGAAGCGTCCGAATTGCCGGTCGGGCAAAAATTCGGGGAAGTGAGCCCGTTATTCGTTAAGTTGGATCCTTCGATTGTGGAAATCGAGCGGGCAAAATTGGGAAAATAAAAAAATTCCCGCGCCGGCGGCTTGGGTTTCAAAAACATCCGACCCTGCCCCGATTTTCAAAAATCGGGGCAGGCCTATTATTTATATGATGGCGCCTCAACATATGGCTTTTCCGCACAGCTTCCGGCCTGTTATTTAATTCAGCCGGCCGTTATCGGTAAAATTCCCATGCTCGATTCCTTCAGAAATAACCCGAAAGCCCTTCTGCGAAAAATACATCGACATCGCCAGCGGCCAATCGGTCTGAACGATATCAAATTCGTTCAAAGCAAACCAACCCCAGCCATAATCCGGATCCCGCAACAAAGCGATATTATCATCATGCCCGCCGGAAAGAATATGCTCTTCGCCAAGGACGATCGCGTTACCCCACGTCAATATGCTTTTTTCATGCAAACTGTCATAGAACGTTTTATCGGCCAACGGTGATTCATCCGAACTGAATTTAACTTCCACCGCAACCAGATTAATTTCGGAATTCAAAAAAGGCCGCAGATCTTCAATCTCCTCGATCATCGGCATGTACATAAAAGGCTGAGTCAATTCTGAGAAGAACCTGCGATATTTTTCTTCCGGGGGACTTTTGAAAATAACCTGCTCCTGCATGTTATGTTTTTCAATCGCAGCAATGATTCTCCCCCATTTTTTCCATTCGTCCGGATGGATCCAGCATCGATCAAGATTGATCAGGCACTTGTTTTTCAGATGTTCCAGGACCTCGTCAAAAGTCGGCACACGCTGTGATGAAACGACCTGGTTTACGGTATAGCAGCGGAATTGCCGCACCTCATCAGCGGACATCGTTTGGACATTTTTGTCGGTCCGCAGCAGCCGCGGCTCCATGCCGTCATGAATCACGAACAACTCATCATCCGTGGTCATGGCGATATCCATCTCCAAGATATCCGTGTTTTGCAGCAAAGCGAGATCAAAACTTTCGATCGTATTGTCAGCGATCGCCGCACCGATTGCCCCACGATGAGAAGCAATCAGAAAATCTTTTTTAGCCCGTCTCTCATATAAAAAACCGTTGTATCGTTTGTCTGTTCTCATTTCTATTCTCTTTTTCAGTTTACATTTTTCCTAAAGCAGCGCCCATGTATTCCGTTTTTATTTTCCTTTCCGCCACGATCAATAAAATTAAATTCGGAATAAGCAAAATGAGCGACACCACTGATGCCCGGGTACGCAGGAAGTTTTCTCCCAGATAAGAATACAGCACGGTTGGAATCGTAGTGATGTCCGGAGCTCCGACGATAAAGGTCAAATTAAACTCTTCCATACTGGTAATAAAAGTGAACATGGCTCCCGCGACTAATCCGGGCAAAATCATCGGCAGATAGACCTCCTTGAACTTGACCCAATTCCCGGCGCCCAAATTGGAAGCGGCATCAATCAGGTCCTGAGGCATCGATTCGAAATTTACGACAAGGATCCGGAGCATATACGGCAAAGACACTAATGTATGGACCATCACGACGCCCAGGTACGTCCCGCTCACGCCCATTCCATGCAGCATTCTGCCCAAAAACAGGCCCATTGCCATGCCCGGAAAAACCATCGGCAAAAGCATGATAATTTTGAAAAACTCGCTTCCTTTCAACTTCCGCCTGCCCAGGGCATAAGCTGTCGGCAGCGCCAGAATAAAACAAACGATTGTGGTAACAAAAGCCAGCAGGAAACTATTTCCAATGGATTTGACGATTGTGGTGTATTTAAAAACATATTCCCATTGGAAAAGCGAAAGATTTTTCGGAAACGGATCGGGGTAAGACCAGGGAAATTCGGGGTTTACAAAAGACCAAAGCAGCGCATAGAGGATCGGCACCCCGATCCAAACAATGATGATTGATAGCAAACCGAACGGGAGCAATATCTTCAGGAGCTGCCGGGTAAGTTTTTTCTGTGACTTCACATGGTAATTGTTCATGGCATTCTTTCAATCCGCGATTTTCTTTGAGATGTAGGTATAAAATGAAACAAACACGATCGATGTCACCATCATCATCACACCGATACACGCGGATGTGTTCCAGTCCCCGAATGTGTAAGCATGCAGGTACATCAAATTCGATATTGAAGTCGGATAATAAGGTCCCGCTGTCTTCGAAATCGCGAAGTCATTGAATGTTCGGATAAACACCATGATGACAGCGACCAGCGCGGACGGCAGCGTAATAGGGAGGATGATCTCTTTCAGGATCGCGAACCGATTTGCGCCCAGGTTCGCTGCGGCATCTTTCACGTCTTTCCGGACCGCTTCAATTGCCGAATACATGATGATCATTTGAAACGGAACATTCTTCCAAATTTGCACAACCAGCGCACCGATCCCGGCAGGGTCATTTCTCAGGCGTAAAGGTTCTTCGATGAAGCCGAGTTTAACCAGAACGATATTAATAATTCCGTGATAGTCGATGATATTCACGATCAAAAAAGAGGCGACCAATGCGGGCACAAACATGGGAATTTTTAAAATGGACAGGAAAGTTTTTCGTCCCGGAATTTTTTGCATAAGAAGCGATAACGGGTAGCAGATAACAATGCTGACCAGGGCTGTTAATAAAGCCGTCCGGAACGAAAACCACAGATCGTCAAAAAAAGTCCGGGTGAAAACATTCTGCCAGAACGTCAGGGAAAATTCCGACGATCCGGTATAGTTATAAAAGCCAAAGCTCTGGGCAACCATGATGTACAAAGAAGCGATAACAAAAAATACAATATATCCGATACCCGGTATCAGGAGCAAGTATCCCCATTCAAATTTTCGCCGTTTCATCATGGAATCAGCCTTTCATAACACAAATTTTGTCGGGCTGCACAGTAAAGCTTATCTGCGAGCCCTCCGGGATCGGGCAATCCTTGGCTGCGCTTATCCGCACCACATGGTCATTAACTTTGACAAACAGATCCAGAGAATTTCCCATGTATACAGCATGCAGAACAGAGCCTGTCACCACATTTACAGCGTGCGGAGCATTTTCTGCAAAAATCGGCACAAAATCCTCCGGACGGATACAGAGAAACGCTTCCTCCCCGGGAGTTAAATCCGCAGCTTGTACCCGCAAAACACCATACAGGGAATCAACCACAGCCGTTGATCCGGCAAATTCCGTGCAGGTGCCTGGAGTGATATTGGCGGAACCGATAAAATCCGCTACAAATTTCGTCGATGGGCGGTTATAAATCGTCTTGGGGTCCGATTTTTGAACAATCCGGCCTTTGTTCATTGCAATCACCACATCGGAAATAGCCAACGCTTCCGCCTGGTCATGCGTAACATAGACCGTTGTAATTCCGAGCGAGTGCTGGATATTCCGGATATCGACCCGGACTTTTTCGCGCAATTTCGCGTCCAGATTCGACAGCGGTTCGTCAAAAAGCAGGATCTCAGGCCGGACAATAATCGCCCTGGCCAACGCTACCCGCTGCTGCTGTCCGCCCGAGAGCTCATAGGGTTTTCTGTTCTCGAGCCCGACCAGGTCGACCATTTCCATGACCTCTTTCACCCTTTTTCTCTGTTCGTCGGCGCTGACCTTTCGCATCCGCAGGCCAAAAATAATATTCTCATAAACTGTCTTATGGGGAAACAACGCATAAGACTGAAAACACATCGCGGTGTTTCTTTTATTGGGAGGCACATCGTTCATGACCTTGTCGCCGAACAGGATCTCCCCTTTTTCCGGTTCAAGAAAACCGGCAATGACGCGCAGCAGCGTGGTTTTCCCGCAGCCCGAAGGTCCCAGCAGTGTGACAAATTGGCCCGGCTCAATTGTGAATGACACATCACTCAGCGCCTGGAAATCTCCAAAAGTTTTATCGATTCCATTGACAATTAATCTGGTTGTCATAAAAAGCCTTTCATTTTTATTCTGTCTGTGGTCAGCGATCTCAAATCCACTGGACGATTTTGAATAAGACAGCCATTTGAAATTCTGAAAAGCTGTCCCGCAGTCCTCTTTTTTTATTCCGTAAAAAAGAATCAGAAGCTTTCCGCTTTGTTCAAAAAGGATCCCTGCCTTTTCATGTGGCCGAAACAGAGACGGAGATATTGATATCTTTCTCAATTTTCCTTTCTGTGAAAATGAAGAAGGATATCAATATTTTTCCAAAATTCGGGGCGCCGGTCCAAAACAGCTCGTCCGGAATAATTTGAGCCAGCAATAAGGAGTCAGGAAAATAACTGACTCCTTATTGTGCAGCAAGATGAAAGTCCTTATTTCATCAGAACATTTTTGGTAAACTGATCGATATAGTATGCTTTGTAGATGGAAGGCATCCATTCGACCGCCTTTTCCAAATCTTCCGCGGTAAGCAGCGTATCGGAATAGGTCATGTCGACTCTGGAGGGGAAGCAGCGCACATATTCCATCATCGCGTTCTGTCCCTCTTCGGAGGTCATGAAATCCAGCCACAGCAGACCGGCAGCCGGATGCGGCGCGTTTTTCAGCAGTGTCTGCACATCGCCGCCGCCGACCAGCCCGAATTCCGGCATATAGAAACCGACTTCTTTGAATAATTCACCGGCCTGGATCGTTGAGAATACGGTGGAATCCCATGCCACGGTCATCGCAATTTCGGATTGATTTAACCGTGAGATTGAATCGCTGTTGGATGTTGTGAACGTAATCTTATCTTTCCGGTCATTAATCCAATTCCAGACCACATCCCATTCCGCCACTTTGGCCGAATCGACTTCGGCATCATCCATATATTGTTCGAGGCCGCCGGTAAGATTGGTGATGATCGTCTGCATAAACGACTGGCCCGAACCGCCCTTTTCCGGGATACAGAAACCGAATTTCTTCGGGTTTTCATCGATCCATTTTTCGAGCTCTTCCCATGTCTGCGGCAGTTCTTCCTCGCTGATCACCTGCGGGTTATACAGCATCGCCGTAAAATTCCGCCAGACAGGAACCCACATATTATTGCTCTTGACACCTTCATTGCGGACACTGAGCACGGGATCCAGCAACTCTTTATTCGGCATAGCGTTCAAGACCTGTCCGTAAAGAACGTCTGAAGTCATCATGGTATTGATGATGTCACCGGGCAGTCCCATAACGTCAATG
>CALAEB010000071.1 GCA_937890875.1 uncultured Anaerolineaceae bacterium
GTTGGGGATGATGGCAGTGTGGTGATCGGGCCTTGTGAAGAAGAAAACACTGCGCCGCTCTCCCGCCTGCCCTGGTATGTGCGGGAGGATGAATAAGTTTATAACGTTTTGATCGCTAAAGTTTGTTGTTTCGTGTGGGGGTTCAGTACTTGGAGTGAGCTTTGTGTTTTCGTCGTTTTTATAGGATGCACAAAAATGATGAAAATATAAAGCTTGTTTTTTTAAGTGCATTCGTTCAAGATTTAGTATTGTCAGGATCCATAATTATTCGCTATCGTAATAATATTATTATAATTAATCAATAAAATAATATTTAAAGATTGGGAAGTTGAAAAAGAATGATGTAAACTTTATGGTTGCCGTAGAAGCGCTGGAAACCGGGTATTAAGTGACCAGACTTCGAATACTGCAGGGTTTAACCCAGGCGCAGCTTGCCAGAAATGGTCGGCATCCGCCAGCCTTCCATTGCCAGATTAGAGAATGGCTCAAGTATCTCCAGTTTATCTAAAACCGCTGACATCTTGGATGTCGAAATTGAATTCAGGCTGGTTCCGAGAGTGAATGAACATATCCGGCGCCGTGAGAGATTTTGCATGGATATAATCGTAGATTTTTATGTTGTGTATTATATTTGGTCGCTAAGCAATGATGACACGTATTGATTGAAATCCTTTGATACGGTCCTGTATACTGTGCAAATTATGAATTCTTCTTCCCGTTAACTTATCGCCTGAATTCAAAACTCATTGAAACCGTAGAGCAAGCGCTTACTCATTTTCTGATGTTTAAATTTAGAAGTCACACGCCGGGATGACCGTAGAGTTATATCTTTGTCATCTCTTTTTCGTGACAAAGGTTATCCTTGACTCGAATAGAAGATCGGGTATTATTCTCTTTTAGAGAAAGCGCTTGCGCAAATTTCTGCCAACTGAATCGGAGCATTGAATGGAAGACCTGACTTTACAATCGGAACTATACAACAATTTGAAGTTTAACATGCAAAAAGTCCTCTTCGAATTTCCGGAGAACGATATCGCACAGTTGTCAAGGGTGTTTGACGCCGCCCTTCCGGAGTGTGAAAGCATGCTGAACGGTTTCCAGGATGCTATTGTAACAATGACTGCGCAGATTACCAAAGAGATACCGCTGCCTACTGTAAATAAGGAACTTACCATTGCCTTCGTGGGCGATTCGCTCACCAGTGATCGTGAAAGTTATTTTAATGTGATCCGGTATTTGTTTCGGAATGAAAAAAGATTGAACCTGATTGACGCCGCAATTTCCGGATTTAAGACTGATGACGTTATCTCGCGATTTTTCATCACAATCTTAAATCATCGCCCGGATATTACGCACATCCTGATTGGAACAAACGATCTCAGAACCAACGATCATACGGGCGGCAAGCCCTTCATTTCACTCACTGAGATGCGCAAAAATCTGGGATATCTTATTTCGACCCTGCAAAATTATGGATCAAGAGTTGTTGTGTCAACAATTCCGCCGGTCAGCGTAACGGGAATCAAAAGACGCTTTCCGGATCATCATTGGACCTACAACCTGGAAGAAATACGTGACTGGAATGAGATCATTGCAGAGACAACGGCGAAATTTGGCGCTGGGTTGAATGACATGCGTCCGGTATATGACGGCTACAAAGCGGAAGAACTACTGTTGAAGGATGGGCTTCACCTAAATCACCTGGGACAACTGCTGCTGGCGGAAAATGTTCTGAGTGTTATTGGTTCTTATTTCTAAAATTCAACGGTGAATGTTCCTGACACATAATTCAGAAAGAAGTCGGTCTTACAAAAAGGAATTTGGGTATTTGGTTATGAGTGAAAAAAGTGCAAATCGTGTCACAAATATTTTCAAAGCGAAAGAATTTGGCCTTTTTATGATTCTTGTCGTTTTATCCATCCTTATCGGGATAAGAAATCCGATCTTTTTTAGTTTTCACAATATTATTGATATTTTTCGGAACACTTCCTATACATTAATTATTGCGGTGGGAATGACATTTGTTCTGGTCGCGAAAGGACTGGATCTGTCGGTCGGTTCCATGATCGCAATTTGCGGCATGGTCTGCGCGTTGTTCCTCTCCTGGGGCTACCCGATCTTTTTCTGTATTCTCACGGGATTGTTAACCGGTGCGGCATTCGGCGCGATCAACGCCTTATGTATCGTCGTTTTCCATATCCCGTCCATGATCGCGACCTTGGGTTGTATGTACATGGCGCGCGGTTTGGTCCTTGTCGTGACAAAAGGCGCTCCGGTCTATCCTTTGCCCAAAGAATTTGTTAATTTGGGCACGCGGACTTTTTTTGGTGTCCCCTTCATTGTGGTTTTGTCCTTCATTATCTGCCTGGTCGCACATTTTGTTCTCAATAACACAACTTACGGCCGCAGAATTTATGCGATCGGAGGCAATATCGAAACTGCAAAATATGCCGGGATCAATGTTGCCGGTACGACTGCCAGCGTGTACATCATATCCGGTGTTTTGGCTGCCTTATCGGGCATTATGACTTCCGCCCGCATGGGGTCCGGCCAGCCAAGTGTCGGTGATGGGACCGAAATGACCGTGATTACGGCGGTGATCATTGGCGGCACAAGTTTGAATGGCGGTGTAGGAACGATCCTGGGCACAGCGCTGGGGGCTTTATTGACTAACGTGCTGTCGACCGGAATGAATCTGGTGGGTATTTCGGCCTATTGGCAAAAATTTGTCACCGGTTTGATCATCATTGTTGCGGTTGGTATCGATCAATATCAGCGGCGCAAAGTGCGATCGTAGGAGGGGCGATGACAATAGTTCTTGAAATTAAAAATGTGTCCAAAAAGTTCGGCCCGGTTACCGTGTTCTCTCATGTGAATCTGTCCGTTGAAAAAGGCCAAATTGTAGCCTTGGTCGGAGAAAACGGGGCCGGAAAGTCAACATTGCTGAATATTTTGGGTGGCGTCTATCCGGCTGGAACATATGAAGGTTCGATTTGGATTGAGGGTGAAGAAAAGCGATTCCGGGGCGAAAAAGATTCCAAACGAGCCGGCATCGAAATGATTCACCAGGAAATCAGTATCCATCTGGATCTTTCTGTTGCGGAAAACATTTTTTTAGGAAATCTTTCGAATAGGAAGGGATTTGTTAGTTGGAAACAGGTATACCTGGATGCGCAAAACTACCTGGATATTGTCAAATTGAATGTGGACCCGCATGAAACGGCCAGAAATCTGAGCACAAGCCAGCATCAGCTGCTTTCAATTGCGAAAGCGCTTGCGTCCCATCCAAAGATTCTTTTGTTTGATGAACCAACATCGGCCTTAACTGAAGCGGACGCCGCCAATCTGTTAGAAATCATTAAGGGGCTCCAGAAAAGGCAGATTACCTGTTTATACATTTCGCACCGTCTGGAAGAGGTTATTCATTTGGCTGATCGAATTATCGTGCTGAGAGATGGAATGTTGATTTCTGACAAGCCGAAAAATGAGATCACGATTAATCAGGTGATTCGCGATATGGTTGGCCGGGCCTTGGATGAGATGTATCCGAAACAGCAGATCACGGTGGGAGACGAGGTTTTACGCGTTGAAGGAATTACTGTGGCTCATCCCTACATCGCTGGAAAGAACATTGTGGAAGATATCAGCTTTTCGGTAAGCGCTGGGGAAATTTTGGGCGTTTCCGGTTTGGTGGGATCCGGCCGGACCGAAACAATGGATGCTATTTTTGGCTGTTCGAAACGAAAAAGCGGAAAGATTTACATTCAGGGCGCAGAGGTCCATATAGTCAGGCCGAGCGATGCGATGAAGGCGGGTATTGGCCTGGTGACGGAAGACAGGAAACGGTCCGGAATAATTCCAACCATGTCTTTGCGCGAGAATATGACGATCGCGGACCTGCAGGCCGTTTCGCGGATGGGATTAATCCAAAAAAATCAGGAGCGCCAGCTGTCGCAGACCTATTACGACAAGCTGCAGATCCGCGCGACAGGAATTGAGGACAATATTTTGCACCTGAGCGGTGGAAATCAGCAAAAAGTCGTTTTATCGAAATGGTTATTAAAGGACATTAAAGTATTAATCCTGGATGAACCGACGCGGGGCGTGGATGTAGGCGCAAAGGTTGAGATTTATAACGTGATCACGGATCTGGCCAGACGCGGTCTCGCGATTGTGATGGTGTCGTCTGAGCTGACCGAGCTGATGGGGATGTGTGACCGGTTGCTTGTGTTCAGCCGTGGAAAAATTCGCGGTGATTTTCCTCGGCAGGAAGCGACCCAGGAAAAGGTGATGAGTGCCGCTACATGTGTTGATGATCTCATGTAGAAATGGCAATAACAAAAAGGAGATAATCATGAAAAAAGTTGTATCTGTTGTTCTTAGTGTTTTGGTTCTCACGATGATTTTTTCATTCATGCCGGTCCAGGCAGAGGCTGATGAACCTTATGTGATCTGGGTTAACCCGCTGGTCGGAAGCGCCGTGTTTACGGAAGCGGACAAAGGCATCACAGTGGCTGCTGAGGAGTTCGGGTTTAAGCTGAAGATTATCGGCCCCTCTGTTCTTGATGATACCCAGATGCTGCAATCTATTGAAAACGCGATTGTGGAACGGCCGGACGTCATCGTGACGACCCCTTACAACTTTACGGCAATTGAGCAGAGTTATGTGCGTGCTGCGGAACTGGGAATTCCGATTATCAACGTCAGTTCCGACTCTCCGGAAGGAACCCGCGTGAGTTTTATTGGTACAGATAATACGACCTATGGGCAGTTGGCTGCTGAATATATCAATGAAAAAATGAACGGCGAAGCAAATGTTCTGATCATGATGGGCAACCTGGATACTTCCAATCAGCTTGAGCAGAAGAATGCGTTTGAAGCAAAAATTGCGGCTGAATTTCCCGGAATCAAGGTCATTATCACAGAAGAAGACAATGTTGATGCTGTCCTGGCTATGCAGAAGTTTCAGGATATCCTGAAGACGCATCCGGAAATCAATTTGATCTTTTGTCTGGAAGGCGTTGGCGGCCCCGCGGCGGCGGTCGTCTTGAAAGAGATGGGCCGGGTTGGTGAGGTCACGATTCTGGCGATTGATGATTATGACGAAGTGCTTCAGTACATTCGTGACGGTGATATTTGGGCGACAATGGCTCAGAACTTTTACAAGATGGGGTATATGGCAGGCAAGTTGGCCGTTGACCATCTGAATGGCGAATCTGTTCCGTCCGTTGTCGATTCGGGAACAGTGCTGATCACGGTTGATAATGTTGATACTTATGCGGAAGAATTTTATAAATAAGTTTCGGTAATGTTTGCGAAACGGCCCGGTCTGATTATAATCATTCGGACCGGGTTGTTTGGTTTCGAAAGCATTTTTATCAATTTTCGGTTAATAATGATCTATGATAGTGAATTTCGGAAATAAAAGAACAGAATGACAGTTACTTTACAGGATGTCGCTGAAGTCGCTGGTGTGAACCTCTCGACTGCGTCGAGGGCCCTGAGCGGGACTGGCAGAATCTCTCCGGAGACAAGGGCAAAGGTAAAAAAAATTGCGCAGGAGTTGGGCTACCAGCCAAATCAATCTGCACGGATTCTTGCGGGAAAAAAATCCAGGCTGATCAGTTTTGTGGTTCCTGAAATTGACAGCGGCTATTTTGCGAAATTGATTTATTTTGTGGAAATGAAGTTGCAGGAACGCGGATATTCCTTAATTATTGCCAATTCCCAGTTTATTGCCGAGAAAGAAGCGAAAGCGATTGAAACATTCGCCAATAATAACGTTGACGGGATCTTTATTGCCAGTTCGATTAATTTTGAAAATCATAAGATTATTCAAAAAGTTAAGGACGAGACGAACATCGCGGTGGTCCTGCTTGAGGCGCTTGCGAATCATGAAGACTATAATTATGTCATGATTGACGATACCTGCGGCATGGAGAAATCAATCGAGTATCTGCTCGGAAAAGGGCACAAAAAGATTGGTTTTATCAGTGACCCGATTCTTGATCTTATTCGAAAACCCATGTACATTGAGGCGTTAAGGCGAAATAACCTTAACGAAAAGGATCATCCTTTGATTTCCCATCCGTCGCTGCGGTATGAACAAGCCGGCTATGAGGTTATGAATCGTTTCCTGGATATGCCGGATATGCCGACCGCGATTTTGGCGGGATATGACGATCTCGCGATTGGCGCGATCCGGGCGATTGAGGATCGGGGCTTGCATGTGCCGGAAGATGTGGCAATTATTGGGAATGATGATATCCGGCAGGCCCCTTATTTGAACAAAAAGCTGACGACATTATCCCCTCCTGTTGAGAAAATGGCTGAACTTGGCGTGGAGCTGATGCTGGGTGTCATTGAAAATAAGGATAAAGATGTTGTCCATCATATCGTCCTAAAACCGAACCTGATCATCAGAGAGACAACGTAAAAGGCAATTGGATTGAGAGTAATAAAGATCTTGCTCTTATGCAACGTTTTGTATCATGAAATACAGCAGTGCCAATGGATATAAGCGAAAAGCTTTGTGTAAAGCGGAAGCTTGCGCTGGAAATACTGGCATGCAATTGTAAATGCAGCATCAGTGAAGAAACAGCTGGATTGTATTGTCATTCTCCAATCACTTTTCTGCTTGTGGATTCGCGTGTAATGATTTCCGTTCCAACGACAATATCCGTCCGGTAGTTGTCTTTGTTTTCCAGCAGATCGAAAAGTAATTTGGTCGCTAAACGGGCAACCTGCCTTTTGGCAGTGCTGACTGTGGTTAGCGCGGGTTCAGTATGAAGACCCCATTCTATATCATCAAATCCCACGATGCTTACATTTTCGGGAACCTGGATTCCGCGCTTCTGCAGCCCCTTCATGGCGCCGATAGCCAATTTATCGGTACAACCAAACACAGCTGAAAAATCCATATCTTTAAGGCTGTTTATTGCGTTTATTCCATCGTTAATACTCACCCCTGAACATTCGATTAAATGAGGCGTTAGCGGAGAATCGTACTTTTGTAATGTTTGGAAATAACCCTGATACCGGTCCTGAATACTTTTGTGACCAAGTGGACCCGCCAGGCAAAGGATATCTCTATGTCCTATCGAAACCAGATACCGGGTTGCACTTTGTGCACCCTGAAAATTATCCGTGTTGACGGAGCTGAAACCATCAAAGCTGTTGTCAACCAGGACTGTAGGGACCCCGGTTTTTGCGATTCTTTCGAATAAATTGGGATCGATATCCGCGCCGACGATCATGTAGGCGGTTGGGTGGTTTGACTCAAAAATTGCAGTAAACTCTTGATTATCAGGATTTCTTTTATTGATTACATTAAATGAGACATTGAATTGATTTTGCTGTAACTCTTTGGTGATTTCCTGTGAAATCACTGAGTAAAACGGATCCGTCAGGTAAGAATCATTGACTCGGATGGTCAGATTGATGGTTTGCGTCGCGGTTGGATTTTCTTCAGGTGTTTTCAGACGTTCAGGGCGGACTGTAGGCTGATACCCCATCTCTTCGATGACTTGGAGAATTTTGGATCGTAATTCCGCGCTGATTCCAGGCCTGTCATTGATTGCTTTGGAGACGGTTGAGACAGACACATTCATTTTATCCGCGATATCTTTTAAAATAATCGACATTTTCCCCTTACCTGTTTTGAAAAATATTGGTAATTGTATCCCGACTTGGCGGTGAGAGCATACAAGAAAGCGTTTTACAAAATTAAAGTTTTCCTGACTGAACTTTGAATCTTCACGCTTCGCTGCGAATCCCGGCAGTGAGATGCAGGATTTTAGCGCTTGAGATTCATTAAAAACGGAGCATGCTTCCATGTATTTTTC